>JBEHXD010000638.1:0-3484 GCA_048498875.1 Verrucomicrobiota bacterium | reverse complement strand
GTTCGTCGAGTAACGCGATGGGGTTGTGCGTCGGGCGGTCGCACTTGTTCATGAACGTGAAAATCGGGACACCACGACGACGACACACCTCGAACAGTTTCCGGGTCTGCGTTTCCACACCCTTCGCGGCGTCGATGACCATCAAGGCGGCGTCGACCGCCGTGAGCACGCGGTAGGTGTCTTCCGAGAAATCCTTGTGACCGGGAGTATCGAGCAGATTCACGGCGCAACCGGCGTAGTCGAATTGGAGAACGGTCGACGAAATCGAGATACCGCGCTGTTTTTCCAGCTCCATCCAGTCCGATGCCGTGGCCCGTTGGTTCTTCCGGTCTTTCACCGCTCCGGCGAGATGGATGGCGTTGCCGTAGAGCAGGAATTTTTCGGTGAGCGTGGTTTTGCCCGCGTCGGGGTGCGAGATGATCGCAAAGGTGCGACGGCGGGAGATTTCCTGGGCGGGCGAAGACATGGGAACCGCTCACGCAAATGACCAAAACGGTCGAGGGAAAGCCTTTTCTCAGCAGCCAGTTTAACCTTCCCACGGCGGCGTCACTCCCGCGGGTACACCCTCGGAAAACGCAAATGATGGCCGTTAGTCGTACGAGGAGTTCACGAAGTTCTCACAAACCCGCCTGGATCTGTTAATGAACGGTTAAAACCGGCCCCTCTTCAGATTCCCCCTCTACTTTCGGCCCCCTGAGTCGATAGCGTTTCGTTAAAGGAAAAAACATGATCACGATCCTTCTATCCCTCGGCGTGCTTTCAGTGTTGGCCATCGGAACTTTGGTTTATCAGGCATTCCACGCTCCCGTGGGACACGAGGATGGAGAAGGTTTTCATTACGCGGTTCAGCCGGCCCCGGTGAGGGTGGCACGCGAGACCTATACGCACAGTGGCAGTCGCGAAGCTGCCGCCCACGTAGCGACCCAGCATATTCCTGCCCATTGAGGGTTTTGGGGGTGGTTAGGACGGTGAAGGCGGCGTTTTACAGGCTTGTTTAAGCTATTGATCAGTGGGTTGATGTGATTTTTAAGGGATCCGGGTTTTTGTCGAATTACAGGCTACGGAAGTTCCGTAGGTGAGTTTACGTAGGCGCCCGGATGGGAGCCGGCAGAGAAAAAGCCTATAGTGGGTCAACTTCCAACCACCCATGACTCTCACCCTCTCCCTCCTCGCCCTGACCCTCGTAAGCAGCTTCGCGTTCATGATCGTTAACCTCGTAAATGCCCCGGAAGGCTACGAAGACGAAAACGGTTTTCATATCAAACTGGCTGGCAGCCAGCAGGCTCCGGTGCCCGTGCTCGTGAAAGTGTCGGATGATCGGATGGCGGCTTGATTTTGAGCTTCTAAGGACCGGGAAAGCCCGGGAGTGTCAGGAATGACCGTCAGCCTGAAACTCAAATCCAACGCCAATTCACGTGTACTCGCGGGGCACCCGTGGGTTTTTGGAAACGAATGCGAGCAGCTTTTGCCCGCGGAGCAGGATGGAGAAGTGGTGGAATGCCGGGATGCCAAGGGACGTTTCCTTGGGACAGGGATTTACAACAGTAAGTCACAGATTGTGTGGCGGCGTTTGAGCCGCGAGCGGGTGGCTCTCGATGAGGCCTACCTGCGGGAAGCCTTGCAGCGGGCGCTGAAACGCCGCGAAGGTCTGGGTAATTTCAAGCGGCTCGTCTGGAGCGAATCCGACGACCTGCCGGGCGTGGTGGTGGATCAGTTTGGCGATACGCTCGTGGTCCAGGTGCAAACGCTCGCGATGGAGAAACGATCCGGCGTGCTGTACGATTTGATCGCCGAATTGGTGCGTCCGGCCGAAATTGTTTTTCGCAATGACGCCAACATCCGCCGTCTCGAAGGGCTGACGCTCGAGGTGTCAACGCGCTCAGGCAAGGCTTGTGAGCCGCACTGGGCGACCATCGATGGTTTCGACTATTGGCTGGATTTGCAGGGCGGACAGAAGACGGGATTTTATCTGGACCAGCGCGAGCAACACGCGTGCGTGGCGAAATACGCCTCGGGCCGGCGCGTGCTGGATGCCTTTTGCAACCAGGGATCGTTTGCCATGCATTGCGCGCGCGCGGGCGCGAAAACGGTGCGGGGCCTGGACAGTGCCTTAGATGCGATTGGGCAGGCGAAGAAAAATGCCGAACGCAACCGCGTGCAGGTCGATTTCGTGGCGGCCAATGTTTTCGACTGGTTTACGGCCCAGCGCGACGCGGAGGCCGCTTGGGATTTGATCATCCTGGATCCGCCGCCGTTCGCGAAATCCAAATCGGCGCTCGAGGGCGCATTGCGCGGCTACAAGGAATTGAATCTGCGCGCGATGAAGGCGCTGACACCCGGCGGTGTGCTGGCGACTTATTCATGTTCGCATCACATGCAGGACAAGGAACTGAGATCCGTTCTGGCCGAAGCCGCTGCCGATGCGAAACGACGCGTGCACGTGCTCGAATTTGCCCATCAGCCACTCGATCATCCCGTGTTGGTGACCATGCCGGAGAGCGAATACCTGCGCGGATATATTTTGCGAGTGGAGTAGGTGGCGCGCTCGCGCGCAACCTGCCGCAGATCTTTGCGCTACGCCGCTAATCAACGCTACTGTCATTCTGAACGCAGTGAAGAATCCATGCGTTCGAACAGGATGCCACGTGCGCGCACATGGATTCTTCGCTGCGCTCAGAATGACAGGTATGATGGATTGATTGCCATTCTCCCACCAATCGTGCGCCGCGGTTATTCTGGAAATTAAAAACAAGAAAGCCGGCCCTTGCGGGCCGGCTTTCCGGGGTGTGTTGCCGATGCTTGGTGTCTGGTCGGCTGTGTGTAGATAAGTCGTGCCAGAAGAAACTGGCTCTGCAAGATCAGATCTTGCCGCCGTAGATCGCGCTGGCGCCGAGCTCTTCCTCGATGCGGAGGAGCTGGTTGTACTTGGCCACGCGGTCCGTGCGGCTGGCAGACCCCGTCTTGATCTGGCCGGCATTGGTCGCGACGGCGATGTCGGCGATCGTGACGTCCTCGGTTTCGCCGGAACGGTGCGAGATGATCGCTGTGTACTTGTGGCGTTGCGCGAGCTGCACGGCGTCGAGCGTTTCCGTGAGCGAACCGATCTGGTTGACCTTCACGAGGATTGAGTTCGCCGTGCCGGTATCGATGCCCTTCTGGAGGAATTCGGTGTTGGTGACGAAAAGATCGTCGCCGACGAGCTGAACCTTGTCACCGATCGCATCGGTGAGCTTCTTCCAGGTCGCCCAGTCGTTTTCGGCGCAACCGTCCTCGATCGAAACGATCGGGTACTTGGACACGAGGTCCTTGTAGTAGGCGACGAATTCGTCGCCGGTGAAGCTGCGGCCATCGGATTTCTTGAAGACGTAGGTCTTCTTTTCCTTCACGTAGAATTCGGAGGACGCGACGTCGAGGGCGAGGAAGATGTCCTTGCCGAGCTTGTAGCCGGCGCCCTTCACGGCCTCGGCGATGGCGTCGAGGGCAT
>JBEHXD010000637.1:0-3499 GCA_048498875.1 Verrucomicrobiota bacterium | reverse complement strand
TCGCCGTCGACGCGGAGATAGACGTTGCACTGGTCGCCGCAGGTCGGGTTGTCGCCGTGCGCGACGCGATTGGCGGTCGGCAGCTTGCCTCGGTTGCGCGGCCGGCGGTTGTGATCGAGGATGACCTGCTGGTAGAGGTCGGAAAGGTCGGACATGGAACCCCGACCATAGTGAAAACCCCGCGCAGCGCAAAGCCGGGTTTCGTTTATGTCAGGCGGAACTGGCGGAGAGGGAGGGATTCGAACCTCTCCGGCCCAACAACGGAAAAGCTTCGTTATACGTGCTTTTGTGTTGTTATGAGTGACTTAGAACAGGAAAGAACTTACATCCAATGTAAGGAAATTCAAGCGAAATTCCTCTCGTGACAAATCCACTGGCAAATTTTTCGGCAAATTTCCGCGCCGCAAAGTGCGGTTAAGAAATGCGTATTCACGAAGCGGCGCGCGACCAAAAAAAACGGCGGCAGTCGCCGAAGCAACTGCCGCCGCGAGTCGCGTCCGCGCTACGCACGAACACCGTTACCGCGCACCGTTTGATTCATGGCCTCGCGTTTCGCGGCGTTGATGAACGCACGCGCACGGTTGACCTCGGGCACGTTTCGAATGCTTTCCTCGACCTTGGCTTTGATCTCGGGATGCTCCTCGACCCATGACCGAATCTCGTTGTTTCGGCCCTCGGCGTAGTCCCGCTGCTGCATTTTTCCGAGCATCAGTTTCCGGATGAGCTCCTGTTTGGGGAGCGCATCGTAATACTCGTGCAGCTTCGTGTTCTCGGCGATGAACCGATCCAGCTTGGCGTCGATTTCCGGGTTCCTGCGCAGCGTCGGAGCTGCGGTTTCTTGCGTCTTTCTTTGGGCGACTCGTTCTGTCTGTGGCATAGTGCCTCCTATGTTTTCCCAGCCATTTGGTTGCGAGGCGACTGGTCGCCATCGGCGGTTGACCTCGTTTGGGCGGACAACGCCCAAAGGCTATTAAAGGCAGTCTTCATCGAACTCCCCGTTGGCGTGCGGCTCGATGGTGCGACCGTTTACTTCGAGCACGGCCAGCTCGAATTCACGTTGAATTTGAGGGCCGGAGCCGCAGGCCAGCCAGAGCCGAGCGAGCCGGGCCACGCCGGGCGCGATGCCGTGGACTCGTTGAATCTCGCGATCTATCCGCTCGAATTTCTCTCGGAGGTGCGGCGGCAAAAATTGCTCTGTTTCAACTGTCACCGCCGGTGGCTCCTTGGTTTCCGTGCTCATTTTCCACCCTCCTTCTGTCGGAGGTTCGCGACATCCTGATTCAATTTCGCCAACTCTTTCGCCAACGACTCATTCTGCTCGATCAAACTTGCGACAAGCTGGTTTTGCTGGGCCATTTTGCTTTCCAATTCCGCCGGCAGTGGGCCGGGTGTTTTCGCGGGATCGGCGACGGCGAGCACCGGTCCGAGCGGAACAACTGTGGGCGCGTTCGGATTCAAATTCCAATTGGCCCCCGCCTCGCGGCGGTAAACGACATGCGCCTCGTGCATCACATCGGGGTCTTTGGGATCAATGTAGCGGCCCACCGGATAGGCTTTCAGTGATTCGTTGAGCCGGACTTTCTCGACGTTCGTTTGGTCGAGATCGGTTCCTGAAACCGGCGTCACGGCCGGCGCAGGAAGCAGCGGACGCGGCGCGATAGCGACAGCCGTCTTCCGATCCATAGTCTCGCAGCCAGCGCACAGCGCGACGGCCGCGCATAAAACCAAGGAGTTAATTTTCATGCGTTTTCCTCCAAATTGCGGCGTTGGCGACGTTGCCGCGCGTGCCTTTCGCCACGTCGATTGTCTCTGTGACGTAGAGATAAAATTGCTTTCCCGCTGGCACGCGGACGAAGAAGCCATCGCGCGCGATCGCTTCCTGAATCTGGCGAGCGTAGGCGTTCAGCACGTCCGCCGTGCCTTGCAGCGCCGCATTTCGACCGGATGCCTTCGGCACCTGGGCTAAGTCGCCGAACGCCGTGGATTGGCTCCGCAACTCCTGGAGTCCACCCGCGAATCCCGCGAGGAAGGTCGAAGCGAACAAACGAATTTCCTGCCAGTCGTCGGACTTGATAAGGTCTCCGAGCAGTCCGGCGGACCCATCGCGTAGTCCGAACTCGCCCGAGGAATCATCCTTCGCGCGATCCAATGCGATGCCGTCCAAGACCAGTTCGGTGCCGTTGAGAGGACTGGCATCACGCCACACGACAACCCACTTCCCGGAGACGGCGACCCGCTCGCGCGCGCGGTCCAGCGACGCTCGCCCGTGAACCTCGGCACCGGCCGGAATGATCAATTCGCCGTTGTGCCAGACATCCTCCGTCACCAGCCCGATGACAGGAGTGTCGAGCTTCGAGGATTCAATGGTGATAACGGTTTCGCAGGGAATCAAACGCCCGAACGGCGCGTAGGTCTTCGAAAGGGCCGGGCCTTCGGCCACGTTCGTTGCCGCGACAAGGCTAATCGGGAGTGCTCGCGGCTTTGGCACCGATTTCCCGGTGCCGCTATCGCGTGCGGCGCGCTGGCGCGACGGGTCGCCACTGTCGGACGGCGCACCGGGGTTTGTTTGATCGGCCGCAACCGCGGCCCGCGCTGACGACTTGAACGGCACTCCGGCCCGCAAAATGGATTCCCGCAAGGGATGGGTATCGACCGACTCCACTTTGGACATTTGGGCAGTCCGCGCCTGTTCCCTCGCATTGCTACTATGAATCAAGAAGCCGCCAACCACGACAAAAGCCGCGAACACCGTCAGGTTGCCTGTCGGAGATTTGATGAAGGCCGCGATGTTCATGGTTATTGGGGAGTGACCAACTTGGCGTCCCGGTCGATTCGGGGAACGATGACGCTTACCAGATTCTTCACGCTCAGATTTGCCCGTCCGCCTCGCGGGGTGCCCGTCACGGCAAAAATGCCGGTCGTTGACGCTTTCGGTGGGACGATGCCCGACGCGTCGGCGATTGATGCGTAGTAAACGTTCTGGCCGATGCGCGCCGCGAGCCGCTGGGGCTGATAAACGACCTCGTTCTCGCCTAAATTTTCAAAGCGAATGCGGAAAACCAAGGTGTCCTCTGGATCGAATCGGAAGACCTCTTCAACCG
The DNA here is from genome assembly GCA_048498875.1 of Verrucomicrobiota bacterium. Taxonomy (GTDB): domain Bacteria; phylum Verrucomicrobiota; class Verrucomicrobiia; order Opitutales; family Opitutaceae; genus Lacunisphaera. Next base: position 398 of record JBEHXD010000637.1, on the reverse strand, counting down.
TCACACGAAAATCGCGATAGTAAGTCACGCTTCCCGGTGTTGCGTGTTCGATTTGCTGCGCCGCCTCGGGATATTGTTGCGCGACGAGCGCGAAGCTTTTGGCGCGATCCAGGAGGGAAAGCAGCGTCTCAGGCGTGACGCGTTTCTGCAGCGACGCACTGCGGCCGGCCAATTCATCCTCGTAAAATGTCACCGATCCGAACGCCTCCGGGCTGACTGCGAAGTGCAGCACGTAGGTCTTGTTCTTCCAAATCACGTTTACGGCAGCGCGGGCGTTGGGCTCGAGCGCGCGCACGCTGAAAAACGTCCGTCCGGGCGTATAAGAAAGGAGAACCGGCGCCGGGGTCTCGGGGTTGACTGAAACGTTTGCGCCTTCGATGGCCGTTAGTGACGACGGA
>JBEHXD010000636.1:0-3525 GCA_048498875.1 Verrucomicrobiota bacterium | reverse complement strand
CCCCGCGGGGACGATGCGTCGCGGGGTGAGGGCACCCCGCCTACACCTTGAGGCCAAAATTGGACGACCCGCGCAGGTAGCGCGCTCGCCGCGCTACGGCGCACATCAAACGTGGCGCGGCAAGCGCGCCACCTACAGGATCCCCAATAGCATTGCCGGTGGAACCCGGCGTCCCGACGCGTTGGCTTGCGATCCCCCGAAGCGCGCCCGCAGGTCGCGTTCCACCGACTTACTGTTTCTCTTCCGAGGTTACTGGCTCGGCGTCGGCTTCAGTCTTCCGCCTGGCCTTCTTTTTTTCCGGACGTGCTACGGGCTTCTTGTTTTTCGCCGGCTTCGATGATTGCACCATCGATTCCAGCAGTCGCACCTGACCAAAAATTCCTTCCATGCGCAGCTTCATATCTGACGAAGTGGTGGCATTTTCACCCGCGGACGCCGCCGTGCGCTGCGTGATCAGGTCGACACGGGAAACCGCTTCATTGACCTGCGAAACACCCTGCGTGCTTTGTTTGATGGCCGTTTCCAATTCGTGAACAATGCCCCGATACTGGCTGCTCAGCTGGGAGATTTCGGAAAACTGGGTTTGCGTGAGACGGCCGAGTTCGGCGCCTTTTTCAGCATTCTTGACTGCGGTCTCAATTTTTCCGGCGGTCTCGCGCGCAGCCTGGGCGCTGCGTTGCGCCAGAGCCCGCACTTCCTCCGCGACCACGGAAAAGCCCGCACCCGATTCGCCGGCCCGGGCGGCTTCGACCGCGGCGTTGAGCGCGAGAATGTTGGTTTGAAAGGCAATTTCGTCGATCGTCTTCAGGATCGACGCCACGTCGCCCGTCGATTTCCGAATGCCCTGCATTGCTTCGTTGAGATGGGTAACGTGACGTGCCCCTTTCTCCGTGGCCGCAGTCGCACCCTCCGAAAGGGCAACCAGCCTGGGCATGTGTTCGAGGCTCGATTTCGTCATGCCGGACAATTCCTCCATTGAAGCGGAAATTTCCTCCAAGGCCGCAGCCTGCTGACTGGCGTCGCTGCTGAGCAGGCCGGCGGAGGCGGAAATGACATCCACCGACTGTTGCGCCTGGCCCGCGGTTTCCGCCAGTTCATGCGAAACCTTCCTGAGTGGCAAAGCAATGCTGCGCGAGAAGTACGCCACGAGCGCTGCCAGTGCCAAAACCGCTCCGGCGCTCGCACCGATGAGCGTGAAAAGTTGCAGGCGGGCATCGGCAAAATGCTCCTCCGTATAATTTTGAATCCCCTTGATGACGTTGCGGGAAAAAACACTGAAGGACTGCTCGAGTTGCGCGGACACCTTCGTCTGGTAAGTCGCAAGGTCGCCCAGTGAACTCAGATCAGTGGCCTTCACGCCGGCGTCACGCAGCCGGCCCGCGTAAGCCAGCACGGTTTTAAAATCGTCGCCTTCGAGCAGCTTTTTCAGAGCCACTGTCATGTCGGCGTCCGCCAGAATCGTCAGGCGCGTCACGTGGTCGTCGATGCCGAGAAGCTTCAATTTGATTTCCGCCAGCGAGGTATCGGTGACTTTTCCCGTGCGAATCGCCGTGGCGACCAGACCGCGCAATTTCCAGACATCCTTTTGCAGACGGGCCACGTTGTCCTGGGTCACGATCTTGCGCACCAGTTCGGCGTCATCGGTTTCCAGGCTGAGTACAGGCAGAAAACCTGCCTGCGCATTCAACACCTGGTCGTAGACCGCCAGGGCCTTCGTCTTGAGTGGTGAATCGAGATTCTGAACCTGCGGACGATCCGCCGCCAGCAGTTCCTTGCGCATATCGTTCAAAATGGCTTCCGCCTGGATCGCCTGCTGCAGACCAATGCGGAAACGTTCGGTAAACCGGCTTTGATCCCCACCCGCCAGTGCGCGCAGGCTATCCAAACTGGATTCACTGGCCGAAATACGCGCCCGGTACTTGACGATCTGTTCGGAGGGAGACCCTTCCCCCAGGAACGTCGCGGCGTTATAAGCGGCCTGGCGTTCATCCGTTAAATTCCGCGCCACTTCATAGGCGGTCTGGGAAATCAAGCTCGTCTGTTGAAACCCCGCCATCCCGATATAATCCCGCCAGGCTGCGCGAATCACCATCGCGGCAAACACCGCGAGGCCAAGAACCGAGGATAGACTGAGGATGAAGAGCTTGGTTTGGATTTTGCGCATGCGAAATCAGTCCCCGCCCGCGGAACGAGCCGCAGGAAGGATAAGGTTGAGGTAGTCCCTCCTTCATCGGCCCGATCCGGCTAAAATTTAGCTGCAATTACCCGGACTCCGACGAGTTACCACAGTAGCAATTTGGCTGATTTTCCCATTGCACCCGTTCCCCGCTCCCCCTCGACTGGCGCCGTGGTTGCCGAAGCCGATTATCGCATCAAATTACCCGTGTTCGAGGGTCCGCTGGACCTCCTTCTTTTCCTCCTGAGGAAAAACGAACTCGATATCTACGACATCCCGATTGCCCAGGTTACCCGCCAGTACCTCGATGTGCTCTACGCCATGAAGGAGCTGTCGCTGGAAGTCGCCGGCGAGTTTTTCGTGATGGCGGCAACCTTGATGGAAATCAAAAGCCGGATGCTCCTGCCGAAGCACCAGCAGGCCATCGACCCGAATGCCGATGACGACGACCTCGATCCCCGCTGGGAACTCGTCCATCAGCTCCTCCAGTACAAAAAATTCAAGGAAGCCGCCGGCCAGCTGGGCCAGATGGTTACCGATGCCCAGAATCGCCTGAGCCGCCCGGAAAGCGCCTTTGCGCCCGCCTCGGAGCGGCCCCTGCAGCATGTCGACCGCATCGACTTGTGGAATTCCTTCAATCTCGTCCTGCGCCGGCTGGCCGAAAAGCTCGTGGTGGGCGAAATCCACGCCGAGCAAGTCACCGTGGCCGACCGCATGGAGTTTGTCCTGGAGCGGATCAAGACCACCAAAAACTTCATCTTTACCGACCTGTTCGACGGGGAAAAAATCACCCTGCGCCGGCTGGTCGCCACCTTTCTCGCGGTGCTCGAACTGACGCGCCTGGGTACACTCCGCGTGAGCCAGAACGAGGCTTTCACCGATATCCTTTGCGAGGTGGTGGAGCAGAACGCACTTGAAACGCCGCCGGCCACAAGCACGTTGGTCGCAACCAATGAAGAAACCAACCCGCCGTCGCAAACCTGAGTCCGCCCAGCTCCTGGGGGTTGGCCTCGACAACCAGGATGGCCACAAACGCCTCACGTCCGCCGAACAATTCACCATCGTCGGCGGTTCCGATGAAACGCATGAGCGGATGACTGAAACATTCATCAAGACCTTCGAGGAGCTGAAATCCCGCGGCAAAAAACTTGAGGCGGTCGAGACGCAGGAACTCGCCGAAATCCTTCATCGCGCCTCGCCCCGCTAGGCCCATTTGCTTTTCCCGTCACACTCAATTCCCTAATCCCATGTCCGAAAAAATCGCTCATCTCGACAACGATTCCTTCAAAACCGCCGTCGGCGGTGCAACCCCCGTCCTCGTGGACTTCTGGGCTCCCTGGTGCGGTCCC
>JBEHXD010000635.1:0-3528 GCA_048498875.1 Verrucomicrobiota bacterium | reverse complement strand
CCCCGCCTTCGCGCGCGAGCACGCCGGCGTCGAATGGGTCTGCTGTTGGGCGCACGCGCGGCGCAAGTTTTTTGAAGCCGCGAGCGAACGCCCGCGGACCGCGGAACGCATCCTGCAATTGATCGCGCGACTCTATCGTTGGGAACGGGAGTGGGACGAAACAGAGGTCGGGAACCAACGCGCCGCCCTGCGGCAGCAGCATTTTGCGCGGCCACTGTATTGGCTGCGCCGGATCGCGCTCGCGTTGCGAAAAACCGTCCTGCCGAAAACCGGCCTCGGCCAGGCTTGCACTTATTTGCTCAACCAGTGGGAGCCACTGACCGCGCACCTGCGCCACAGTCAAACCCGACTCGACAATAACCTGATCGAAAACGCGATCCGTCCCTCTGCCATCGGTAAGAAAAACTGGTTGTTTATCGGTCATCCCGACGCCGGTCAAAGATCGGCCATCATTTACTCGCTGGTCGTCTCCTGTCAGCGTCACGGCAAAGATCCACTCGCATATCTGAAAGACGTGCTCACTCGTTTGCCTGCGATGACCAACCGCGACGATCTCGCGCCACTTACCCCCGCTCTCTGGCAGCCCACGTAGTCTCGGCTCAGAATGCTGAGTATTACGCAGTCTCTCACCGCCCACCTACGTCAGAACGCTCACCATTACGAGCCCGCCTCTGTGGTCCTCTGCCGGACGCTTACGATTTTAAGGAAACGAAGGAAGGTTAAACCAGCCAGCAGTGGTTCCTTCGCCCCCTTCGTGCCTTCGCGAGACAAAAATTTGTGCTTCGGGCCCGATCTCTTCCCAGAGCCCACTGAGTTCGGAGGGAGTGCACGGAGAAATACTTATTGAATAGTGATCCACGAATTTGAATTCACCTGCCCGGTGATGATAGAGTTGGGTGATTTTCTGCTCTATTTCTCTGTGCGCTCTGTGCTCTCTGTGACCAAATGCAGTTTACAAACTCCTCCTCGCACTCGGCATCGTGCGCGGCCCGCATCTCATCGTGATGGACGAGCCCACGAACCACATGGACCTGCCCAGCACCCTGTGCCTGGAACAAGCCCTCGCCGATTGTCCCTGTGCCATGCTCCTCGTCAGCCACGACAAAGCATTCCTGGAAGAGATCACCGCGATCGACTGCCACCTCACCCGCGACGACTCCGGCGACACGAGCCTTCACATCCAGCGGTAAGGAGGGAGACCGTACCGCTAAATATCTCGTGCGTCGATCAACGCGCCCGCGACCACAAAGTTTTCGCCCGGCAGCACTGCCTGCTTCACAACGCCTTCAAGGTCGGCTTTTGCCGAGTCCAAGTTGTTCGAAGAAATTCCCTTCGCGTATGCCACGTTCGCATCACCCGTCCAAACAACCAAGTAGACACCGTGGGTACGTCCTGCCCGTCGCAGGTAACGATCAACCAACTGTCCCCGCGCCGAACTCATCACCTCCACATTCCAGTCACCTTTCACCTCAATCGTCACTTCCAACGGCCGCAATTTGCTACCTTTCAAGCCCACCGTCCGCACCTCTAGGTCCGTCCGGTGCTTCCGCTGCACTTGTACCTCACGCTGGATCATGATTGCCCGCTTAGGATCCAAATCCAACCGCAACCACCCCCCGATCAATTCGGTGATCCTTTCCTCCCGGGCCGGCACCCGGACCTTTTTTCCATTCACGATCTTATCCACCCAGAAATCCTGCACCCGCGCATCCGGCGTCGCACCCATTCGATCAAGCGATTCAATCACCAACGCCAGTAAGTCATCCTCACTCCGCAAAAAAATCGAATCGGCATCGGCCGCCATCTGCCCAATCACGTCTGGCGTCACCGGTATCCATGCTCGGCGTCGCATCGCGGCGATGCCGTCGTATAATTTCCAGCGCACCCAGATCGCTTCTTCCGCTGGCAAAGCTCCTGCCACTCGCTCCAGTTCTCTGCACGCCACTTCGCTGCCCACCGCCGCGAGTTGATTCGGTAGCGAGTCACGCCACCGCCCCAAATCCATGAGCGTAGTCACCCGGCCGCCCCCGTCTGGAAATTTCTCGACCGTCGGTGGAAACAGTCGGCGCACCAGCAGATAGAGGTCCGCAACCGTTCCCGGCTTCGCTTTCACCGCCTTCCGATCCGACACCATGCCATCGTAATCTCCAGCCGCGACAAGCAATGCTTCCCGGGCCAACACGTCATTTGACGCCAGCGCCTTTTGGATCTCCTTCCAGTCACTCGTCAGATTTTGCGCAAGCCAGATACCCAGCACCGCGGCCCTTTCCGCCGTGCCCACCCGCTTCTTTCGGCTCAACTGGCGCCACAATTCCCTCACCGCGACTGGATCCACCTTCATCAGTTCACGCGCCAAGCTCCGCAACACCACAGCACGAGGCAGTTTCGCCAGCGCCCAGCCCACCACATTCTGCCGCAGGGCCGGCCCCCAACACTGTTCATAGTCGCATACCGACTTCAGGTAGGGCGAATCCGCCGCCGCTTCCCACTCGAGCGTGATGCGTTGCCATTTCAGCAACTCGGCCGGCGCGATCCTCCACACGCTGGCAATCATTGACCGCTTCGCTTTGTCGTCCTCCCACCAGCCCAGTAACACCGGCAGCCACTTCTTCACCACCGCCCGCCGCAACGCATGGTCGGATTTTTCCCAACGCGACCGGAGTAGCTTTATTGCAAGGTAGGCAGCGATATCATAATTATCGATAGATCCATGCTGCTTTTTTTCGCGGCTGGTCTTCTGCAGGAACCGCGCGGCCGCCACTGCACAGTCCTGCCGTTGCGCACCCGTCAGCGTTTTCCATCCGGGTGCGCGCATGACATCGTTCGGGAATCCATGGCCGTCCCGGTCGCCAGTGTAGAAGAGATTGTTGGCAACCTGAACCCAATAAGTCGGGTTTTTGCCAGGCAGTTCCGCCGCGTCCGCAGCCCAGATATCCCGCGGTTTGGGTTCAATCCGCTTTGGACGAGGAGGCCGTGGCGCCTCATACTCGTAGTAGTATTTTTTCCGGTGCTCTGTCTCCGGCGTCCCCAACGGCCAAAGCCGCATCCACGGCAATTGATCGGCCGTCGCCGCTACCTTCCTGTGCACCTTGAGCAACTCGCCAAGGAAAGGGTGATGCTCGTCGACTTTATAGAGCCACCCGGCCAAACGACCGTAGTTCTGCCGTCGGCGCCCGGAGGTCTTCAGCACCGTTTGCAATAGCCACACGAAATCCGCTTCGATCAGAATGTGGTTGGAAAGTGCTGCCAATTCATGGTGCTTCCACACAGTGCCACCGGCCAATTCCGCGAGGAATTGTCGCCGCGCGACCGGATCGGCCTTGCCGGCTTTTCGGAACAAGTTCGCCACTTCGTCGGCGATCCGGCCTCCACTGTGAACGTTTTTCAACCAAGCGCCCGCCAGCGCCCGGCGCACGGTCGGGTTCCGCCACTGCTCAATGCCTAGTTTAAAAGCGGCGGTCTTGAGCGCGCCATAATCTCGCAGATTGTTTGGACTTCCCTGCCAGCCCTCGCTGGTTTTCAGCAAGG
>JBEHXD010000634.1:0-3546 GCA_048498875.1 Verrucomicrobiota bacterium | reverse complement strand
CGTCCGTGAAGCCGGCATCGTCTTTTCCCTCCTCGCGCACACGTATGTTCACTCCGATGTCCCAGACACTCATGTAGACGTCGTCGGCACGGAGCTTTTCATTGATCAAACCCGGAAATGGGCGCGCCGGTGGTGGGGGAACATATTGGGCGAAGGCGGTGGGAACGGCCGTGGCAATTAGGGCGAGCGCGAGGAGCGCGTGGCGGTGGAGGTGCATGGTGTGGCAGTGGGATGTTGGTTGGTCGCGAATGAGAAGGTTAGTGACCCGCCTCCGTCGCAGCAGCGGCGACGGGCGTGCGATGCCGGTGGGCACGCACTTCAAGGAACTGGATGACGTGTTCCCGGAGCGGATAATAATCGGGATGCTCCATCACGGTCTTGCGGTCACGCGGACGGGGAAATTTCACATCGATGATTTCGCCGATGGTCGCTTCCGGACCGTCGGTCATGCAGACGATGCGATCGCTGAGATACAGCGCCTCGTCGACGTCGTGCGTCACCATCATCGCGGTGATCTTTTCTTTGCGCCAGAGCTGGAGCAGCACGGCCTGCAACTCGTAACGGGTGAGTGAATCCAGCATGCCGAAGGGCTCGTCGAGCAGCAGCATCTTCGGTTTCAAGGCAAAGGCACGGGCGATCCCCACCCGCTGGCGCATGCCTTGGGAAAGTTCGGAGGGACGCTTGTTCATTGCATCGGCCAGTCCGACGACACTGAGGTAGTATTCGGCGATCTGTTCGCGTTCGCGCTGGCTGGCGGTATAAAAAACCTGCTCGATGCCGAGCATCACGTTTTCTTTGGCGGTCATCCACGGCAGGAGCGACGGCGATTGGAACACAATGCCGCGGTCAGGCCCGGGCCCGGCGATTTCCTTGCCGGCGATGATGATCACCCCGCTGGTGATTTCACTGAGGCCGGCCAGCATCATGAGCTGGGTGGACTTTCCGCAGCCGGAGTGGCCGATGACACAGACGAATTCGCCCTTGGCGATCTTGAGATTGAAATCCTTCACGATGACCGCCTCGCCGCCGCCCGGCTTGGGATAGGATTTCATCAACTGGGAAATTTCGACGTAGGAGCTCATGGTTTGGTGGAGGTCTCAACGTTGACGGCGGCAATTTCCGCCCGGCGGATCGGCCCCGCGCTTTTGGGGCGGTGCGATCCGCGCGGCCCGGAGATGTCCTCGGGTTCGATGTCCGGCAGCACGAGCTTGGTGAGAATTCCCGTCGTGTCGCGCGGCCGCGCCTTGAGCAGGTAGTTCACGATCTCGTTGCGGATTTGTTTGAATTCGTAATTTTCGTTGAAGTTTTTCCGGTCGCGCGGACGGGAGAGAGTGACAGGAATCGAAGGGCCCAGGGTCGCTTTCGGACCTGCGGTCAACGGGATCACCCTATCCGCGAGATAGATGGCTTCGTCGGGATCGTTCGTGATGAGTACCACCGTTTTTTTATCCTCCTGGCAGATTCGTGAAATTTCGTCCTGCAAGGTGCCGCGGGTGAGTGCGTCGAGCGCGCCGAGCGGTTCGTCGAGGAGCAGGATGCGCGGGGTCATGGCCAGAGTGCGTGCGACCGACACCCGCTGGCGCATGCCGCCAGAAAGTTCCGAAGGAATTTTCTTCAGGGCCGGAGTGAGATTGACCATGGCGATATATTTTTCGGTGTGAGTGCGGCGCTGTTCCGGTGTCCACGAGGGAAAGACCTGGTCCACCGCCAGCGCCACGTTTTCATAAACCGTGAGCCAGGGCAGGAGACTGTAGTTTTGGAAAACGATGCCCCGGTCCGGACCGGGGCTGTCCATTTTTTGTCCCCCGAGCAAAACCTCGCCGCTGTCGGGTTGCGTCAGGCCGGCGAGCAGCGACATCAGCGTGGTTTTTCCCGCACCCGAGTAACCGATGATGGCGACGAATTCGCCCTCCTCGATTTGGAGATTGAGATCGTGCAGCACCTCGGAGCGCTGCCACGAAGGGCCGAAACCTTTGGATACGCCTTTAACTTCGAGAAAGGGCATAAATTTATGAGGTAAGATTTATGACTTATGATTTGGTTTCGGACTCTGGTTGGAATTAGCTGGCCGCCCTATGACAAACGATGAACTGAAGGAGCGAACGATGGACTTTGCGGTGCGGGTGTTGCGGATGGCGGAGAGTCTGCCTTCGTCCGTGTCTGGCCAAACCGTGGCCCGGCAGATTGCGCGGAGCGGTACTTCCGTGGCTGCAAATTATCGCGCTGCGCTGCGTGGAAAATCCCGAGCAGACTTTGCGAACAAAATTACGATTGTGTTGGAGGAAGCTGACGAAACCGGTTTCTGGATTGAACTGAGCGAACGGGCTGGTCTTTTGCCGAAAACCAAACTTTCCGCTCTGGCGGACGAATCGGAACAGCTCGTGAAGATTTTCAGCGCCACCCGCCGCTCTGTTCGAAATCGTATATCGTAAATCAGAAATCATAAATTCCTCAGATGCTCTTGAAGCGCGCCTCGATCAGGCTCATGAGGCGGTCGAGTATGAAACCCACGAGGCCGATGGTGATGATGCAGAGAATAATCTGCTCGTAGATGAGGGCATTGTATTGCTGCCAGAGAAAGCCGCCGATACCCGGACGGCCGGTGAGCATTTCCGCCGCCACGATCACCAGCCAGGCGATGCCGAGACTGAGACGGAACCCGGTGAACATGTAGGGCAGGGTCGCCGGGATCAGTACTTTGAAGAGCGTCTTGGTGCGGGAGAGTTTCAGCACCCGCGCGACATTGAGGTAGTCCTGCGGAATCGCACGCACGCCCACGGCGGTGTTGAGCACCGCCGGCCACATCGAGCAAATCGCGATCGTGAACAGGGCGGCTGCGTCGGAGGCACCGAAGAGCAGTTTCCCCTCGCCGTTGGTCAGTTTGAAGGAACTGAAGAGCACCATGCCGAGCGGCAGCCAGGCGAGCGGCGAAACCGGGCGCAGAATCTGGATGATCGGATCGAACATTTTGGTGAACGCTTTCGACAGGCCGAGGCAGAATCCGATCGGGGTGCCGATGATCAGGGCGATGAAATAGCCTTCGGCGACGAGTTTGAGCGAAAGCCAGGTGAACGAGAGAATGCCCTGGTCCATTTCTCCCCGCTTGGCGAACGGCTCGACGACATAGGGCTTGGATTCGGCCCAGGTTTTTGCCGGCGTGGGCAGGTCGTGGGACCAGGTTTTGCTGGAGGCGTACCACAGCACGAAAACGATGGCCACGCCGACGAGAGGCAGCAGTACACTGTCGAGACGTTTGAGTTTTTCTTTCATGACAGATGGAGCGGAATCAGTTTTGAAAACGGGCGGTGTGGATCGGGTGGGCTCGCGCGAATTTTTCCGGGTCCGAGGGATCGAACACGGTACCGTCGAAAAATTTCTCGATGGCGAGGTTTTCGTCGCCCGCCGGCACCTGGTGTTGGGCCAGTGCGGCGCGATAGAGATCAGGCCGCATGATCCGGGCGGTGATGCCGGTGTAATCCGGCGCGCCGACGGTCATGGCCCAGCGACGCAGCTGGCTCAGCCACCACCGCGCATAGCGCGGTGGTG
>JBEHXD010000633.1:0-3549 GCA_048498875.1 Verrucomicrobiota bacterium | reverse complement strand
CCGCGCATTTAAGATCGCCGAGGAGCACAAGGGGGAGCGGCGAGACAACTGGGACGACGTCAAGGTCACCATCATGCGGAATATACTCCGCGCAAAAGCAAAACAGCACGAGTACGTTCGGCGCAAACTCATGGCTACAGGGGATCGCGTATTGATCGAGGACTCCTGGCGCGACGACTTTTGGGGATGGGGTCCAAACCGCGACGGACAAAACATGCTCGGCAAGTTGTGGATGGGAATCCGGACGGAGCTTCTAGCGGAGGGCGCACCGTGATCACGATAACCACCGCCGAAATCCTCCGGATCGTCGAACGGGTCGCCGCTCACTTCGGTGTCACCGTCGCGGAAATGCAAAGCCCGACGCGGACGCACAAGATCACCCGCGCCCGTCACGTCGCGATGTGGTGCTTGAAAAAGGAATTCGAACTCACCGCGTTCGAACTGGGCGCGTTCTTCAACCGTGACCACACCACCGTGTGCGCTGCACTGCGCTGCCTCGCCGAAGAAATGAGCGTCGACCATCAGCTCGCGGCCGAAGTCGACAAGGTCTTCTGCGACGCCGTCGCCTACCGATCGCAATCAACCACCACCTCCAACCAAATTTTTATGGCCACCATCAAAAAACAATACCGACAGGGCGACGTGCTCTTAAAGTACGTCGACTCTCTTCCCGCCAAATCCAAGCCCGTGCTGCGTCAGCAAGGTCGCCTGATCCTTGCTAATGGCAACTCCGGGCACGTGCACTACATCGACGATCCGCGCACCGAAATGGTAGAGGACGGCGACGGCGCGCGTTTCCTCACGGTCAAAGGCGATGCCATCAAAGGCCGCTTCGAGATCGTCGAGAGGAAAATCATCAATGACAAATTGCTGCACGTCGCCTTGCAGATTCCCAAGCTCGGCGTGATCGCATTCTCGCCGAACGACATCGCCCTTAAAGCGAAGACCGCCACGGTCGACGGATTTTTTGCGCTGCTCCGGCATGACTCGAATCCGCTGGATCATCTCCCTCACGCTCTGCCGCGCGGCACGGCCGCGCAGATCGACCAGAGCGAATACAGCCACGAGGAGGTGCGCCGTGTCACCGACTAAAAAACAACCTCTGCCCGATCTGGCGGAAATTCAAAAAAGGTTCGCCGATGCCTGCGACATGAAGCAGACGATCGACCGGCCGAAAATCGTCGAGTGCTTCACTCGCTGGCTCGCGGGCATCACCGAAGAAAAACTTCCGGTGAAGTTCATCGAGACCTTCGAAGAGGCTAAGACATACGCAAGGGACGCCTGGGACGCCAGGGCCGCCTGGGACGCCAAGGACGCCAGGGCCGCCTGGGACGCCAGGGCCGCCTGGGACGCCAGGGCCGCCTGGGACGCCAGGGCCGCCTGGGACGCCAGGGCCGCTAAGGCCGCTAAGGCCGCTAAGGACGCCTGGGCCGCCGTGTGGGATACGTCGTGGAATGCAATTGCGGCGGTCGGCGCGCTGTCGCGCGCCGATGAGAAGTGTTTCCTCACGTGGCTGCCGCTGCTCGAAGCATTCGAGGCCGGCGCGTGGCTGTTCTGGATCACGAAAAAAGAAATCGTCGTTTCAGTGATTCCCAACCGGACCAGCGTCGACGAACAGCGCCGGTTGCACAACGAGGCGGCGGCCGCTTTCGAGTGGGCCGACGTGAAGGAATACTATTGGCACGGCGTGCGCGTTGCATCCGATGTGATCCTTCACCCGGAAAAAATCTCGCTTGCGTCCATCGAAGGCGAAACCAATTCCGAAATCCGGCGCGTGCTGATCACGCGTTACGGCATGAAGCGCTGGCTCCTCGACTCGAATACGAAACCGATCCACACCGACGAGACCGGCACGCTCTATCGCCGCGAGGTGAAGGGCAACGACCCGGTCGTCATGGTGCGCGTGGTGAACTCCACGGAGGAGCCGGGCATCGGTCACCGTGAATTCTTCATGCCGGTCGATCCCCAGCTCCGGCCGTTGCCGCCGGGCCGTTGGACAGCGGCGAGGAAAACGGAATGGCTCCAGAATCAGAAGGCTCAGGAGATGACGGCGCACAACGCCGTTGCTTCGACCTGGGGAATGCGCGGCGAGGACTACGCACCGGAGTGCCAGACATGAGCGTCGAGCGGGATCTGTTTGGACATCCGTTGAAGTCCGAGAGCAAGCGCTCTGGCGTTCGCAAAATCGGATATGCGGCGAAGCTCGCCACCGGTCCGAAAGGCCAGCGGTGCGGCACGTGCAGCCACGCCCAAGCGGTCACACACAAGGGGCGTAAGAGCCACAAGTGCGAAGTAGTCGCCATGGCCTGGACGCCGGGCGAGGAAACCGACATCAACCTTCGCGCGCCCGCGTGTCACCACTGGGAGCGCAAGCCGTTCGTGAAAAAGGTCGCATGAACGATTGCGTTTTCAGTTCGTGCCGGAGCTACCGGTATTCACTCCTCCACGTGTGCGATCCGGTCCTGTCCCAGCGGGGCCGGCTCGCCATGTGGATCGGGTTGAATCCGAGTGTCGGCAATGAGAAGGAGCTCGATCCTACGCTCCGGATCATCCGCAACCTGACGCTCATGCATGGCTGCGAGCGGTTCGTGATGACGAATCTCTTCGCGTACTGTGCCACTGAGCCGAAGGACATGCTCAGGCAACTCGATCCGATCGGACCGAAGAACAACGAGACCTTGCGCCGTTGGGCCAAGGAGGCCGCGCTGATCGTGTGTTGCTGGGGTGCTGACGGCGGGCACCTGCACCGCGACCGCGAAGTCGTCGAGCTGCTCGCCGGCTATGATCTGCGCTGTCTCGCGATCACATCGAAGGGAATGCCTCACCATCCGCTGCGCCTGCGTCGCACGAATCAGCTGCCACAATGGAGAATGCCATGATCAAAGTCACCGGACCGTTGTTTAGAAATCCGCTGCATTTTCACGCACTCGGCAATCCGATATGCTGCGTGCTCAGTGCTCTCAATACGGCGCGCACCGAGGGGATTTGCACGGCTTCAGTGCATGCATCGAGCAAAGGCTACTCGATCAAACTGGGAGGGCATATCGTCGCGAAGGGTAAGACACCCGAGGAGCTTCACGCTAATTTCTCCGCCGAGATAAAAAAGGCAAAAGAGGGAAAGAGGAAAATCGCATGAGCCAGCCCGAGCCTAAAACCTATCTGCCATCGACCGCCTCCGATCACGTTCTCGGCGTGGCGGAGTGCGCCTACAACGCACACAGCGCGATGGAACAAAACAACCCGCGATTGGCCGTGGTCGAAATCGACAAGGCCATCGTGATCGCACACGAAGCCCGGAAATTACTCCTGGGCAAAACCACACCGCCGGCCGCCGCTGAAACCCAGCCCGAGCTACTCGACGGGAAGGAGAAAAATGAATAACACCGAACACCTCCTGACCATTCTTGCGGAGGAATGCGCCGAAGTCGCGCAGCGTGCGTCGAAGGCAATCCGCTTCGGGCTGTCAGAGATTCAACCAGGCCAGCCATTGAATAATGCACAGCGTATCATGGATGAACTGGTAGATATTAGAGTCGTGCTTCTGGTTTT
>JBEHXD010000632.1:0-3569 GCA_048498875.1 Verrucomicrobiota bacterium | reverse complement strand
TGAACATGCAACTCGGCATGCTCAATCGCGACTACACGGTCGACTATGCGACCGCGGAGTTTGAGGTGCCGGTGGCCGGCGATGCCTGGCTGGGGATTGGCAGCGACGACGGCCTCAAGATCTGGCTGAATGGCGAGATGGTGCATGATAAGTGGATTCGCCGTCAGAGCCGCATCGATGACGACGTGGTGCCATTGCACCTCAAGGCCGGCAAAAACCGGATCCTGATTAAAATCCAAAATGCGACCATCGATTGGAGTTTCCTGTATCGTTTGAGAACTGCGCCGCACCAGCCTTAGTGCCGGCAGTTTTGGACTGAACCTGGGACCGCCGAGCCCCAGCTCGGCCTTCAGTGCCGTGATTGAAACTGCCACCTCACGCCAATCCCGTCTCGGCGGGCCGATGTTTTCTGCGAACTACTCTTCCGTAAACGATGTCTGCATCGTCACTGACGATGAACCGGACCAGACAAATTTTCGGACTGTTGGGATGGCTGGTCTGCGCCTTTGCCGCCGCCGGACTGGGCGCGGTCGCCTCGGTACGGGCCGCGGAATTTTATAGTCAGTTGCAACGACCCGCCTGGGCGCCCCCCGCGAGGGTCTTTGGTCCGGTGTGGAGCGTGTTATATGCGCTGATGGGCATTGCCGCGTGGCTCGTCTGGCGCGAGGGCGGGTTCAAGCAGGCACGACTGCCTTTGGGGCTCTTTATTGTGCAGCTCGCCGCCAATGCGCTTTGGAGCTGGCTGTTTTTTGCGTGGCACGAAGGCGCGCTCGCGTTTGCGGAAATCCTGGTGCTATGGATGCTGATTCTTGCTACCGTGATCGCGTTTTGGCGCCGCCGGCCGGTGGCGGGTGCGCTTTTGTTGCCGTACCTGGCATGGGTCACGTTTGCGACGGGTTTGTGTCTGGCGACGTGGAAATTAAATCCGGGAGTTTTGTGACTGGAGCAGCTGCTCATTCCTGCTTGGCGGATCGGATGGTTGGGCTAGAACAGTCTCATTGCGCGCTGAAAACTCCAGGGGCTTGTCGACTGTTTCGATTCTCGCGCGAATCTTGTTTTTGCCCTGGATGGTGGCGGAGGGTTCGCTGGCCGCGCTGTTAATGATTGAGGCGAATACCGGACGCGGTCGACTCTTTGCTGCCCTGGCGTTGCTGACGGCCGTTTTACCGCTGGCGACAACCCTGACGGTGGAAAAACGTGCTGCACGATGGACTGCCTGCGCAATCGGAGGATTCGCCTGCTGGATTGCACTGGCGATATCGGTTCTCGCGCTCACGCCCAATGGAGGCCCGCAACACGGGCCTCGGGTGATGCATGGCTTTGCTGAAACCGGGCGCCACTTTTTGCGTTATTCTGTATCCAACTTGCTCCCCGAGGGCGATCAACTGCAGCTGGGGTTTACGATCATGCCTCTGATCGATCCTCTGCTGACCACGAATCAGGCGGCAAAACTCAAGGGCCTTACTGCATCGATCTACGAGGAGTTGGAACGTGATCCGGAATTCCGGGAACTCGGCTCGACGATGTCCGATGCTTATGGGGAATTGCTCGGGTGTGCTTCGGAGTCGGGGCATGCTTATGTTTATCTTCCTCAAGGCGTGGATATCGGACGGCCTCTACCGGTGTTGGTCTTCTTTCACGGCAGTGGCGGGAATTTTAAGGCCTATCTGTGGGTTTTGTCGAAGCTGGCGGACAAGTTGGGTTATGCGCTCGTGATACCAAGCAACGGCTTGGGAAATTGGACCGAAGAGAGCAGCGCGAAGGGACTGGCTGACGCGTTGACGGCGGTTTCCCGGGTGGCGTCCGTTGACCGCGGCAGGATTCACATCATGGGGCTTTCGAATGGCGGCCTTGCGGTCAGCCACTTGGCGGAGGCTCAAGGATCGCACTTCGAGTCGATGATTTTTCTGTCTCCGGTCTTTGCAACGCCGGCGGTTCGTTCCGTTTCCTTTGCCGCGCAATGTGCCGGCCGCCCGATGATTGTACTCACCGGCAATTTGGACGACCGGGTGCCGCTCAGCTATGTGGAAGAAAACGCGGAACGGATGAAGCGAAATGGAGCCCAAGTGACCCTGAAATCCTTTGAGGACGCCGACCACTTTCTTGTTTTCAGCCATCGCGACGCCTTGTTGCCGCTCATGGAATCGTGGCTTCGTAGCCGCAAGTGACGCCGATGTATTAAAAGGCGCCAGGTTCGTGAACTGATGTGTCCCGCAACGGGAAGGTAGGGTTTAGGACTAAAAGGGGTTCAGTGACTCCCTGATGTAATGAACGGAAGTGTGCGGGAAACTGATGTGGCCTTACTTTCGCGGAACCTCATGTCCGCTTGGGCCTCTTTACGGGATGGAGGTGGGCAATATCCTTTATCACAATGGAACCAAAATGGGCGTCGTCGTTTACCTGAGCGCCTTCTCGCTGCGGGATTCGAAAAATCCGCAATTTGCCTCCATCGACAAGGCGAGTCAGTTTTCGCTCATCGTCGAGGCGCCGGAAAATTTTGGCACGGATCTCACGGGACATTGGGAGGTGGGTCATGATGAAGCGAAACGGGGTGTCAGGATACTGAGCTACCATTACAGTGCCCCGCGTGCGATCATGACCATAGAGCTGCTGACGGCTGGACCATAAAGGGATTTGCCAAGACGGGTTTCAGGTGTAGTATAAGGGTATGGATTTTCGGCGTCCCGCGTCGCAAGGTCTGCCCCTCTTGGAGTTGAGGGATGGGGAATGTTTTTATTTCGTCGCGGACGTTGATGAAGGAAAGCCCAAGGCTGACGCGGTGCGCTGGAAGTATGTCGGGCAGCGCGCTTCGTGGGATGGACCGCAACACTTCATCAAACGGGACAGCCCTCCGGCGTCCGGCAGCCAGTTTCCCTGGAGTGGGGGATCGATCGTGTGTCCCTGGCCAAACGCCTGTGAGCCGGCGTCACGGACCGAGACGTTTTAGCAGTGCCACCCGCTGGTCCTCGGCCTTCCAGATCGCGTCGATCACTTTCCAGTAATTTTTGAGCGAACCGGAAAGGTGCATGCGGCCCATGGGATTTTTGATCCGCCAGGCGTTTACTTCTTTTTCGAGAGCATCGGATTTTGCGTTTCCGTGGTAGAGTTGCCGTTGCCGGGCCAGAGCGCTTGCTTCACCGGAGAACGCGAGAAACTCGCGCTCACTCCGGTTCCGGTTGAAAAAGAAAAGCCACATGAATCGCAATACTTTCCGGGTGACTTCCGTCACGGGGAGGTTGGAGTCAACGCCGACGTTGGTGCGGAACTCGTCGAAGATGGAGCGGGCGAGGAATCGCTCGCCGATAAAAATGTTTTCAATGATCTGATGGGGAGGTTGGGCCTCGCCCAGCACCGTGGCGATTTCTGCGCGCATGGTGGGGGAAAGGCTGGAAGAGTTCAGGGCCAGCTCGAGGCGGTCGTAGGTTCCCTTGACCATCACCACCGCGATCATCTCAGCGACCGTGGTTGGAGCACCCTTTTGCAGATGATAACTGGCGCGCAACAACGGGAGCAGCAACCGGGCCGCTTCGTCGCCGTTGCCGTCGATAATGGACAGCTGGGCGACGCCC
>JBEHXD010000631.1:0-3576 GCA_048498875.1 Verrucomicrobiota bacterium | reverse complement strand
CCCTAATCCGCCGTTCAGGATTCCCGTCGCAGATCGAACCGGCGGATTAGGGATAATCCGCCCTACCACCTTTCACCGATTTCTGGGACGACGATAACGCGCCGTGATTTTTCTGCTCGCGAGCGGCGTGCGGGAGACTGAACGTTCTCCCATTCTGCCATGCCCACCCCGACCCCACTCTTCGATCTCACCGGACGCACCGCCCTCGTCACCGGGTCCAGTCAGGGCTTGGGATTTGCCTTCGCCCGCGGTCTCGCGCAAGCCGGCGCGGCCATTGTACTCAACGGCCGCAACGTCGCCAAACTTGGCGCTGCCGCCGAGCAACTGCGCAGTGAAGGCGCTCGCGTATCCACGGCCGTGTTCGACGTCACCGACAGCGCCACCATCGCGAGCGAAGTGGCGCGAATCGAAAAGGAATTCGCCCCGATCGACATCCTGCTCAACAACGCCGGCATTCACCGTCGCGCCCCTCTTCTGGAAATGACGGAAGCCCAATGGCGCGAGGTGATCGACACGAATCTCACCAGCGCGTTTCTCGTCGCACGAGCCATCGCACCCGGAATGATCGCGCGACAAAAGGGAAAAATCATCAACATCTGCTCGGTGATGAGCGAGGTCGGCCGGCCGACCACCGCCAACTATGCCGCCGCCAAGGGCGGACTCAAAATGCTCACGCGCGCCATGACCATCGAGTGGGCCAAACACAACCTGCAGATCAATGGAATCGGTCCCGGCTATTTTGTGACCGAGCTCACGA
The DNA here is from genome assembly GCA_048498875.1 of Verrucomicrobiota bacterium. GTDB lineage: Bacteria > Verrucomicrobiota > Verrucomicrobiia > Opitutales > Opitutaceae > Lacunisphaera. Next base: position 2,819 of record JBEHXD010000631.1, on the reverse strand, counting down.
AGCCACTCGTTGAAAATCCGGAATTTAATCGATGGATCTGCGGCCGCACACCCGCCGGTCGCTGGGGCCAGCCGGAGGAACTCGTCGGCGCGGCAGTGTTTCTATCATCGCGCGCCTCCGACTTCGTCAACGGCCAGGTGATCTATGTCGACGGGGGCATGCTGGCGGCCATCTGAGGGAACCGGCCGCCTGCGAATGAAAAAATCTCGTACGCCGCAGCCCCCACCCGCGTCTCGCGATGGCGTGGGCGCGAGTTCGGTTGTGCTGCCTGATGGCACGTGGCCCACCATCGCGGCGTTTCTGATCGAACGATTTCCCGGCATTCCCGCCGAAACCTGGATGCAACGCTTTGACGCCGGCAGCGTGCTCGATGCGGAGGGAATTCCCATCGAAGCCCACTGCGCTTATCAAGCGCAGCTACGCGTTTACTACTATCGCGAGATTCCGGCCGAGCCGAAAATCCCCTTCGAGGAAACGATTTTGTTTCAGGACGATTATCTCGTCGTCGCGGACAAACCTCATTTTCTACCGGTCATCCCGTCGGGCCGTTATCTTCACGAAACCCTGCTCGTGCGCCTCAAACGCAGGCTCGGCATCGATACCCTGGCGCCGATTCATCGGATCGACCGCGAGACCGCGGGATTGGTGGTGTTTACCGTTCAGCCAGTCACCCGCAAAAATTATCAGGATCTCTTTCTCCAAAAATCCGTCCTGAAAAACTACGAAGCCATCGCCCCCTGGCGGCCCGACCTGCAATTTCCCCTCAACTACCGCAGCCGGCTCGAAGATCACGGAGCCCACTTCATGCAAGTGCGGGAAATCAGCGGAGAGCCCAATTCGGAAACGCAGCTCGAAGTGATTGAGACCAAGGGGGACTTGGCTCGCTATCGTCTTACGCCGTTCACCGGCCGGAAGCATCAGCTCCGGGCCCACTGCGCCGCCCTCGGCATTCCGATCCTCAACGATCGCATCTATCCCACGCTGCTGGCGGAAAACACCGACGACTACGCGCATCCGCTTCAGCTGCTCGCCCAATCCCTCGCTTTCAAGGATCCCGTCACGGGAGAGAAACGTACGTTCACCAGCAACCGGACACTCTCTCAATCACAGCTGTAAACTCCGCGCCGTGTATTCCATCAGCTCGATGGCGTTGCCGTCCGGATCGTTGATCCAGGCCTGCTTTGAGTGATCCATGCCAATTGCAATCGGCCGTACCTTCACTCCCTTTGCTTCCAACGACTGCACGTGACCCTCGAGATCGGTCACTTCCAGGCAGAAGTGATTATAGAAGGTATTCTGGTTGGGCTTGAGCGCCCCGGATTCCCCTCCCCACTGTTTCGCCGCGCCTGCATGATCAAAAATTTCCACGAAGGTCGTGTGGCCTGCCGCCATATAATAACCGAACACGGTGCCGTCATCGTGCTTTAATCCAAACTTCACAGTCAATCCCAGCACGTCCCGGTAAAAGGCAATCATGACCGGCAGTTGATGGGTTCGAAGACAAAGATGGCCAAGGCGCTGGATCATGGGATTGGGAATTAAAACACAGATATCGTCTCTTCGCTTCAGATCAACGTTCGACCGGGAAATTAAATCACTCTCGCCCAAAGCAGCTTGAGGTACCGGCTCTCCAGACAATTTGAAAATACGGGATGATCCACTCCCGGACCGGTGCGGTCGAAGATTTGCAGCCGGCGGTTCAGGCGATGCACGCCTTTGATCACGCACTCCTCGAATGTCTCGAGCGTCACCAAGCCTGAACACGAGCAGGTCACGAACAAACCGCCGGGATTCACCAAGCTCGCGGCGAGCTGGTTCAAGTCGCCATATTTGCGCATGCCTTCCGCGGCAAATGCCGGCTCACGGGTCATGACAAATTTCGGCGGATCGCAGATCACTGCGTCGAATCGCTCGCCGTTTTTTTGCATCTGCCGCGCGTAGGCGAAGGCGTCGGCGTGCACCCATTTCAATTTATTCGGCGAAACCTGGTTCAGATTCGCGTTCCGACGGCCTTGCGCGATCACCGCTTCGTCGAGGTCAACCGCCGTAACTTCCTCCGCCCCGCCCAGGATCGCATTGATCGAAAAGCCGCCCGTGTAACTGCAAAGGTCAAGCACGCGCATCCCTTTGGTGAGTTGCCCAAAGCGACGGCGATTGTCGCGCTGGTCACAAAAGAAACCGGTTTTGTGGCCCTCGGCAAAATCGACTTCATAACGCACGCCATGCTCGCGAATCTTGACCTTGTCCGGCGCGCTCGCCGTCAGGTCTTTCATCTGCGAAGGCTTGATGCCCTCGAGGCTGCCCAGGTCGTGATCGACGTGCACGCGGACATGTTTCGTGCCGAGCATCTGGTGCAGCAACGGCAGCCATTTCGGCAAACGCTGGAAGATGCCGAGACTGTATACGTCACAATAAAGCGTATCGCCATACCGGTCGATGGTCAGTCCGCTGATCCCATCACCGTCGGAATTGATTACCCGATAGGCTTCGGTATGTTCGTCGAGCTTGAACATCTCGCGGCGCAAGGCGATGGCACGCCGGATGGCCATCTCGAAATACTCCTCGCCGATCACGTCCTGCGAATGCACCACCACGCGCAGCGGCATTTTTGCCCGGGGATTGAACAGACCGGTGCCAACCCGGTGGCCAAACTTGTCGTAAACCGCCACCAGTTCGCCCGTTTTGGCATCGCGCGACACCTCGCCCAGCATGCGGGGAAAAATCGCAGGCTGGAAACTGACGAACTTCAACTGCGCCCAAGGCTTGGACCACTGCGCCTGAGGGAGCGGCGGTCCCAAGTCGATCCGGCCCGGGTTGAT
>JBEHXD010000630.1:0-3577 GCA_048498875.1 Verrucomicrobiota bacterium | reverse complement strand
TGAAATCGAGATTTTGACATGCGTTCTCCGCCGCTTGGCGATCACATCAAATTGCACGCTTACAACTTTGCTTTTGGAGGGCATTCTTTTGCCTAACGTCACCGATGAGACACGCGCGGGCGAGCGTGGAGTGAGTCCCTTTGAACTACGGAAAATACTGAGCGGAGAAGGTGCACTCGATTTAAATCACATTCCGCGCGTTGTCTCTGGCGGTTTGGTTGGGCGCCGAGGTTTTTATTTCTGATTTGGAATGCAAAAAGCGATAGAATCGTCGATCCCCCAGCCACCATAATATGCATTCTGCGATGACGCAGAAAAGGACCAAAGCTGCTGCGAAGGAGTGAGTCGCTCTAGAAAGCCTAAGAATGCCTCGGTTTCTTCTACCACCGCTCCGCTGGCATCGTGTGATCTCGCTCCTTTAAGTCTTCCGCGAGCAACGTAGATCAAATGATCACGCCATGTCTGATTCGTCTTTTCATCCATAAGCCAGCTCTTCACCTCAAAATGTGAAATTTCAACACGATCTCCGAAACGCGTTTCGATCAGCTGTCTTGTCTTTTCAGCGTTCATTTGCTGCCCAACGCTTCAGCTCAGCCACGCCCGCCGGGCGTGGTGCCGACACTTTTGAATGACTGGGCCATGTGGAGCGTGAACATGATCGGCGATCTACGGAACATCAAGGGCGTTGCGCTGTGGCGTCTTGTTCGCCTTTCTTTTTTCTAGCGCGATCGAAGAGGGACGACAGAAACTTTTCGGAATCTGATCCTGCTGGCGCGCTCCGAGCGCCTTTCTTCGGGGGGTATACGTCACCCGGAAAGTAGGTCGGAAAAGGTACATGCACTGTCTTCTCTCCGTCAAAATAGCTTGGTCCGCAGATGCATAAAGCAAAGTAAACACCCTTGCTGTCCTGAAATAGATATCCGGTAGAACCTCCATCCGTCCACAAAGCGAAATACACCACCTTAAGATCTTTGTTCAGTCCAATGTCTGCCAATTTTGTCGGAAGTGGGTCGGACGGCTTCCAATGCTGAGCAGTGCCTTTAGTCTCTTCGTATCGCTTGAGCACGCGTTCATCGATTTGATCTAGCAATTCTTCATCGGCGGATTTGGTTCTTCCCAAAACCGTGGTCAGCAGAACCAGTCCAACGAGAATCATTTTCATGGCGAACGTTTCAGCTCAGACATGAGGACCGAAGGTCCGAGTTGTCTGTGGCGTTTGGTTCGGCTTCTTTCTTCATCCGCGATTCCAGGCTCCGCACTCATCCATTGCGCGGAGAATCATGTCCACGGCGGCTTGCACCCCTTGTGCTTCGCCGACTACGCGGGCATCTGCCCACGGGGCTTTCGATTCGGGCATCAGATAGTCGATGACAAAGCACCCGTCGGATGGAGGAGAGATAGACACGAAGCACTGAGATGGTGCGGGATCACTGGCCAGAAGCTTCAGATGATAATGCGAGGTCAGGCCCCACACGGAGCGATCCCCAACAGCTCTTTCTAAGCGGGCAAGCAACTCAAGCATGATCCGCCCCGATGCGGCAGCACCTTCATCAACACATGCTGCGAGTTCTTCGTAGTGGCCCCGGAGCGTATTCCGAGTCTGGCACGATGCGCGAGTGAGAGACATTTTCTGCCGAACAGTGTTATTCGCCTGACGTGGAAACAGGATTTTTACGGGCAGGCATAAACTAGGTTATGTTGGTAAATCGTTACCGATCAATCTGCGAATTTGTTAATAAAGCTTTTTGCGGTTGCTGTACCCACCGGCAATTGCCTTATTCACAAGTACGGGCCGCTTATGATGCATCAGCTGTCCGTTTCCTTTCCGCAGTGGAAAACTGTTCTCGCGCGCAATCTGGCCTTGAGGAGCCAGACCGGCGGACGTTCGAGCGTGAAATCATCGCGTTTCTGCGCCACTGCAAAATTACCCGTGCGCCCGCCACCCTGGAATTGGCGAAGCAATATCTGGCCAAGGCGGAGCCGGACCCTCAAGGAATCACCCGAGTCGCGCTGCGCTGGTTTTTCAAAGCGGCAAAAAATCCGGCCCACCCGCCAGCTGCGCGCCCGATCTTCGCTTCGCCGAGGTCAATGATGCCGAAGCCGGCCTTGGTGGATAAAGGACATTATGACTGGGAAAAAGCGTTGATCACGGCGTCGCGCAAAGCGGGGTTTCTATGGAGGACTGAGGAAACCTATCGGGGATGGGCAGTGCGTTTTGCACGGTTCATCGCGCCGCGCTCGCCTTGGACGGCCGATGCCACCGAGTTGGGTGCGTTCCTTACCGCTTTGGCGGTCGATCAGCGGGCGAGCCCGTCAACCCAGAAACAGGCGCTCAACGCCCTGGTGTTTTTGTTGGAGCAGGCACTCAATCGGAAGGTGGGCGAATTGGACTTTCGTCGCCCGATTCCGAGGAAGAGAGTTCCCACGGTGTTAAGCCGCAAGGAATGCGATTATTTGTTTGAGTGCATGGAGGGCACATTTCGCTTGATGGCGGAAATGATGTACGGGTCAGGCCTGCGCTTGATGGAACTGTTGCGGTTGCGGGTCCATCACCTGGATCTTGCCCGCCGCCGTCTGCAGGTTTTCGCCGGGAAATGTGATCGCGATCGCGTAACGGTTTTATCCGAGCGACTCGTGACTCCATTGACCGACCATTTGCTCCGGCTGAAAACTCTCCACGAGTCGGATCGCTCCGCCGGGCTGGCAGGAGTCTGGTTGCCGGAAGGTCTGGCCGGCAAATATCCGCGCGCCGGCGAGCGCTGGGAGTGGCAGTGGTTGTTTCCGTCGTTAAAAACATCCCTCGAACCCGCCACGGGTGTTCGCCGCCGACATCATGTAATCGACAACACGTTTCAAAACGCCATGCGTAAAGCCGCGGAGAAAGCGGGGCTGACCAAACGAGTGACGCCACACGTGTTGCGGCATTCGTTTGCCACCCATCTGCTGGAATCAGGCGCGGATATTCGCACGGTGCAGCCGTTTCGACTTCGCTCAAGGCCCCGAGCCTGTCGAGGGGGAATTGCTCGGTCACTCGAGCGTCGAAACAACCCAGATTTACACGCACGTCATGCAAAAACCCGGATTGGGAGTGAAGAGTCCACTAGACGGGCTCGGGGCGGGACCGCTCGGCCAGTCGTGAACCGCCTGATTATCGTAAGTCCGATGAAAGGAGCGGTCCGTTTGACGGGCTCAGGGCAGGCTTCGCCCCGTCACTTCCCGGAGCGAATTTTCGCCGGCGGAGAGGTGGCTGGGGACCAGCGATGGAATTTTCCGAACCAAATGAAGTGCAAACCACGACTGTGGGCTCGCAGTGCGGTGAGTGTTTTCGACTTCACCGCCGGTTGGCCCCGGCCGTTTTCTGCGTCAGCGAGCAAGCCAGCGGAGGCTGGGCAAGGCAACTGAGTTTTGGGCCCGCGAATCACGCGAATTGACGCGAATGAAAACGGAGGAGTGCACTCGAAAGGGCACGAAAGAGGGATGACGGTAGTAGCGAGCAGCGAGTAGCGGGTAGTGAGTAGATAGCCGGAGGTTGAAGGCGGGACGCAAAGTGAAATTATTCGCGTCGATTGGCGTGATT
>JBEHXD010000629.1:0-3578 GCA_048498875.1 Verrucomicrobiota bacterium | reverse complement strand
GACTCCTCTTTCGCCCACGGAATGTTGCCGGTGGCGAACGGTATTGCAATGGGCTCGGCCTTTCCGGCGCGCGCTTTCGATCCTATTCAAAGAGTAGGCGCAGGCGCTCGTATAGCGGCCGGAAATCCTGCCGATAGGCACGCTGCATTTCCGGCGAGATCGAGTTCGACCGGGTAGGGAGTAGTGCCAGCAGTCGCACCGCCAAAGTCGCGTGGCGGGGCATCGGGCGGAGCGGGACAGAGCGGGCCGGGGTCTTTGGCTCGGTCGCAATCCCCAGGATATGATATGCCTGTCGCAAGCTCATCCCACGCAGGAACGAAACATCCGCCACCGTGCTGGCCAGCCGCATATAGTTTTGGGCAGTTCGCGGAGTGCCGGCAAAGCATCGTTCTAACCAAAGAATCCACGCACCAGGTCCCATCGTGCGGCGGACGGTGCGCTTTTCTGCCAAAAGCAATTGGCCGGCTTTCCAAGCCGCCTCCACTGCGACGTGGAGCAGATCACGGGATTTGGTGCGCGCTTTTTCGGACTCAGCATGCAGCCGGTTGATTTCATCGGCACTGGCCGAGCGCGCCAGAGAAGATTGCACTTCGTTGCTCATGGTTACACGCCCGTGGTTTGGCGAAACGCGCTGACCAGTTTATGAACGGCCTGGCGGGAGCAGCCGGCCAACGTGCCGATTTGCTCAAGGGTCGTGCCATCGATCAAATCGGGCCGGATACAATAAAGGGCAACGCTGGCGCGCAGCCCGCGATCATCGAGTGTACGTCCGTCCGCCATCCAGATGAGCAAACGACAGACAACTTCCGACGCCATTCGCCGGGCTTCCTGTTGTGGATTTGCCGCCTCACTAAAGAAATCATCAGCTTCCGTTGTCATCGCCGGTTGTTTTCTGTGGCCGAAGCATACACCTTTCTGCGGTTTCGAAATAGGATCAGCGTTCGAGGCCGTGATTGACCCTATTTCCGATGTGCAGTGATCGGCCGTCAAAAGACTACGACCATCATCGATTGCTTTTCCCTGTGTCATGCCGTCAATCTGCGACCCAATGCGTGGTCGCTACAATAGTCCGCATCTACCTAATTTTCAGTAGGCCGCCTACCATGAAAAGGGCAGACAAATTGGCGCAGTGCAGAGTCTATGGGTACGCGATATGCATCTCCTGAGCTGGCTGCGGCGTGGCCGGATATATCCAAATTACTCTTACCGTATGCGAAAAATTCGCCTAGCTACCGGTAACTATGTGGTCACTATTTTGGTTCCCAATCAGTAATTCCCACTCTCGCCGGGAAACTGTCTATCGATCATGATTGCCATGGATGAGGAGTCTTCGGCACTCGAGCGCCCCGGTAGCGCCTACGGTAGTATTGATGAACGCATTCGATCCGAAGAACGCCGTAAACACACAGATCGATATGCGAAAGGGCAGCGTATTCACGGGACGAAATAACGATCAGGAACGAACTTTTCTTGAAAGTCAGTCGTACGGTCCGGCATTGAATGAGAGTCGCCAATCTCTTGCTCAATATTGATGCGAATTCACCGCCTCTGGTCCTGACTATTTGGTGCGACCGCATGATTTAAGCGAAGCAGAGCCTGCAGTGTTTTGGGAAATGTTACAGGAAGCAACAAGTTCAGGCTGGAGCCACCTCGAGCGTTAACATTCACAGACACTGTGAGGAAGTTTGCCCTACAATATCTTTGTTTGCTGGTGAGAAAAGGCCCGGTGAAATCTATCCAAATCGATCGAATGCACGCCGTCGTCGACCTGCAATACCGACCCACACGGGAATAGAAAAATCAGAGCGGCCAGAACACCGGAATAATTGCGGACGCCAGGGCCCAATGCAGAAGGTTGATCGGCAATCCCAGGCGAATAAAATCCGCAAATCGATAACCGCCCGCCCCAAAGACCAGGGTGTTGGTCTGGTATCCGATCGGCGTGGCAAAACACGCCGAGGCGCCGAAAGCCACGCCCATCAAAAACGCCCGGGGGTTGGCGTTGAGTTGATGAGCCGTCTCGACTGCCAAAGGAACCATCAAAGCCGCCACCGCGTTGTTGGACAAAAAATTCGTCGCCACCGATGCTGCCAGAATTACGAGGCTGAGCGCAACCCACGGTCCCAGAATCGAAGCGTGCGACACAAACCCGCTGGCAATTACCTCAGCTGCATGCGTTTTCTCCAAAGCGACACCCAGGGCCAGCGAACCCGCGATCATGAATAAACAAGGCCAGTCAATGGCCCGGTATGCTTCCTCGGCGTCGATGCACCGGGCCGTGATTACCACCACGACCGCGATCAAGGAAGCCACCGCGATCGGAAGAATCTGCAAGGCGGATACCAACACCACCGCGACGATCGCGGCCGCGGCAATCCACCGTTTGCGACGGCGGGGCATCTGCTGGCCGCCTGCCAACACCAGTAAATCGTCTCCGTGGCGGAGCTTGGCAATGGCGACATCGCTCGCTTCGAGCAAGAGAACATCCCCCGCGCGCAGGGGAATGCTGCCGAGTTGCTGGCGGAGGTTGTGCCCACGGCGATGCAGGGCGAGTACGATCACGCCAAATCTTTCCCGGAGATCGGCCTCGGCCAAGGTGCGTCCCGCCAGTTCCGAGAGCGGTGAAACCACGCACTCGATCTGGCGGTTCAATTCGGTTTCGCCCATGGCCAGATCGGTCCCGCCGCCAGGCATTTCCAAACCGCGCCGTTCCTTCAATATCGCCACGCTCTCCGCGTCAACGGTCACCCGCAAGCGATCGCCCGCCTCCAGCGGCACTTCATCAAGCGCTCCCTCGGGCACCTCTCCGTGTCGCACCAGTTCGAGTACGCGGCTCTTTTGCAACACTCCCGAAAGCGCAGTCCGGGCGGTACGGCCAATCAACCCCGAACCCACCGGCACAAATACCTCTGTCAGAAATTGTCGCTCGGACGTCGCATCGAGCACGGAGGTGACGGTTTCGCGTCGCGGGAGGCGGGGTGCAAAAACAAACAGCATCGCGAGTCCTACCGCCGCCAACAACAGCCCGACTGCGGTCATTTCGAACATCCCGATGGGAACCAGTCCAAGCCGCTGCCCGACTGAACTCGCGACGAGATTGGTCGAGGTGCCAATGAGCGTGGTGGAGCCACCGAGGATGGAGGCAAAAGAAAGCGGCATCAGCAATTTCGACGCCGCCAGTTTTTTTTGCCGCGCCAGGGTGACGACGATAGGCAGAAACACGACCACGACCGGGGTATTGTTGATGAAAGCGGACATGGCCACCACGGATGGCAACAGGAGCAAAAGAACGAAGCTTTCGTTGCGGACTGGCAACGCTTGGAGCAAGCGGCTGGCTGACGCGATAACCCCGGTCCGCTCCAGCGCGGCGCTCAATACGAACATGGCGCCAACGGTGATGATCGCCTCATTGCCGAAGACTGGGAAAATGTCCGTGGCCGACAGCACCCTGGCGCCGAGGAGAACGCAGCAGCCGGTCAGCGCGGCCAGTTCCGGCCGCATTTTTTCCGTGATGATGGCCGCGAATGTGGCGGCAATCACCCCGATCACGATCCACATGTCAGGAGTCACGGAAGAAT
>JBEHXD010000628.1:0-3582 GCA_048498875.1 Verrucomicrobiota bacterium | reverse complement strand
CCAGGTGGGCGCTGGCCGGCCGCGTGCGTTCATCGATACGAGCCAGAGCCCGCGCGCGGGCGCGCAAAATTTCCGTGTCGGAGCCGGAGGATTTTTTTTCAGACTCCGGTTTCACGATGCGACCTCCATGGCGAAAAATGCAGCGACCGTTTCGGTGAGACGTCCGGCGGTAAGACCGTCGGATTCCGGCAGGGCCTCCTCCGGACGCAGGCGCGACAACAATTGCCGCACATTGTTGAAATGCCGGGTGGCTTCCCGGGAATTACCCGCGACCAGGGCCAGATTGCCCAGGGCGAAGTGGGCCACGACGAAGGTGGGCGAAAGAAAAATCGCGCGTTGCAAGGCCACCCGCGCCCCGGCGTTATCACCTCGTTCGAGCAATATGACCGCCCGAAGATAGTGTCCGGCCGGATCGATTTTATCGGCGGAGATCCACCGGTCACACCAGAGCAGCGCTTCATCCAGTTTGCCTTGATTGGCCAGGGCGCGCGCCAGCCGGGAGAACAAGCGGGAATCAGGGGATGGCTGTTCGATCACCTTCAGAAGAACCTCCGCCGCCTCTCCGTATTGCCCCTCTTCATAAAGCGCATCGGCTTCGGCCAAAATTTTCCCGATCGATTGGGAATCAGGAGAGGTCCGTGTCCCCGCTGCCGGCGGTTTTGATTTTGCGGCGGATTTGCGGGCTGTCGTGGCGACCGGCGAGGTCGCGGCGCTGCCGGATCGTGGAAACGAAGAGGAGGTTTTCGGTGACGGCGCGCCTTTCTGGTAAAAGATCGCTCCCGGGAAATTACGCGTGGTGAAGCGCGAAAACAAGGCTTGCGAGGTTTCACTGGGACTCACCACCAGCCAGCCGTCGTCAACCAGACTGTGATGAAGACCGGCGACGACGCGTTCGATTTGGGCGACCTTGAAATACATGAGAACATTGCGGCAAAAGATCAGGTCCATCGCGTTCGTTTCGGTCGCGAGCGAAGGATAGCCATCCTCTGCCAGGTTCAAATGAGCAAAGGTCACCATCGCCTTGATTTCAGGAATCACCTCGTACCGGTTGGATTCCTGCCGGATGAAATAGCGCTCCTTGAGCCCCGGAGGCGCGTTGCGGAACGACCAGTCGGTGTAGGAACCGGCGGTCGCCCTGCGGAGAAAGCGTGGGTTGATGTCCGTCGCCAGAATTTTTATCTGCCAGTTCTGGATATCCGGCAGGACCTGATGCAGCAGCATGGCCAGCGAATAGGCTTCCTCGCCCGAGCAGCACGCGGCGCTCCACAAGCGCAGCCGTTGCTCCCGTCCGCGGCGGGCATGGATGAAAGCCGGCAGTACTTCCTGCGCGAGCACCTCGAAGGCCCTGGGCTCCCGGAAAAAATAAGTCTCACCGATGGTGAGATGGCTGGCGAGAACCTCCGATTGCCGTCTCGTCAGCGGACCGGAGAGCAGCCACCGGGCACAGGCGGTCACGTCGGCAAAACCGAAATCACCCGCGGCCGCGGTCAGCCCGCGCTGCAAATCGGGCCATCGCTCCTCGGGAAAATGCAATCCCATCGCGCCGGCGACGAATCCACTGAGTTGGGCCCAGTCGGTTTTTTCGAAGGCATCAGCTCCCATGGAGCACCTCCTGGTTCAGGGCTTCCGCGAGGCCTTCGCTTTCCTCCAATGACAGGACCTTTTCCAAATCGTGAATCAGCACCAATCCGTCCGGCAACCGGATCATTCCCGGGACCTGGCCGGCATTGGGCACAAGGGGATCGGTCGCAATTATCTCATCGCCGCGGGATTCGATGACTCCCAGCGCTTCGTCGATCACGAGGGCGATTGTTCGCTGCGACGTCCGGATGATGAGGAATTGATCCGCGGGGCAGACCTCGTGTTCGGCCAGTCCCAGACGCCGCCGCAGGTTGAGCACGGGAACGATAGCCCCCGCGACATTGATCACCCCCATGATGATTGCCGGGGCTTGCGGCAAAAATGTCACTTCAACGGCAAAAACCACCCGATTCACTGCGGGCAGCGAGACCGCGTAACGCTGTTCGCCCAAACGAAAAACCACGAAATGGGAGGAGGTGGTCGTCATGAAATTTTACCCGGAAGAATCAATGCCGGAGCAGGTTTGAAATCATGCAGGAGAATTAACCCGGAATGCGCAGCCGGACGATGGGGTCCAACTGCTGAGGTAATTGAAAAATATCCGAACCAAAGACCAACGGTCATTCCAAGTGGTTCAATCTACCGGCCCGTAGACCAATCACGAGGGAGACGAGATTTTCCAAAAACGTAGGTGTGACGTGAGGTAATGCAAGTGCGTATCCGGCAAGGATGAATTTGTTTTTTGAAAAAATAAATTCATTCCCTTCACCTCACAAACAACCGGGTGATTTTCAGAGGAGAAACCGCTTTATTCGCGACAGGAGATCGAAATTTTTCGCAGGTGTTACTTATAAGTGACGTGAGATATTTTTTTACTGCGCACCGCTCATCGGTGGCGTGACGTGAAATCACGTCACGTATAAGTGACGTTGCAATTTTGAGCCGGTGAAAATCGCCGGACGAAAGCGTCAGCGGATTACGCTCACTGCAGATAATTTCCGGTCAGCCCCGGAACCGCGGCGCGGTCTGCAGCGAGCTGCAGGTCCAGCCAGCGCGTGGCGGTGTAGGTGGTCGCAGTGCCGGCCGCGGGCAACGACTCGTCGTAGTGAAATGCCATGGTGCCGGAGGCATAAATGGTTTTCGCCAGATAAAATCCTGTCAGCACATTGAGCGGGCTGGTTCCGATGGCCTGCAAGTCGGCGTTGGGCGCCTGGAACCAGGCCACGAGCTGGTTGTTGTCGGAGATCAGACAGGTACTCGTCGTGGTGGTATAGATGCGCAGGCCGATGGCTCCACCGAGGATGTTGAGGTTGGAGGTGCCGGAGGGCAAGGTCAGCGCTTTGTCCATGTAAACCCGCAGCGTGCTGGTGATGGGCAGGACAATTCCTCCCGCCATTCCCGTGTTCGTTCCGATGATGCTGACATCGCACAACGCCGTGACGGTGAAATTGGTGATCGTGGTGTTGTTGCAGAAATAATAGAACCGTCCATCCGAGGCCGCCTGATCGAGCACACGGGGAAGAATGAGCGGAATGCTGGTGCCGAGATTGTAACTGCGGCTCACGCTCACGGCGGTCGGATAAGTGGGAAACGGAAAGGTGGCGGAGTAATTCGGCGTGATGGTGCCCGTGACGTAGCTCTGGGACGGAGACGTGACGCCGGAGCCAAGATAGAGGTCGCCGCGAATCATGCCGCCGGCGATATCCGCCGTTCCCGCCATAACCACGACCGAGGCGGCAGAGTGGGCCAGCAGAGTCGTGTACGGCAGCCACGGACCAATTGGACTGGCGAGTGGATTGGAATTAAAACTGTCGGCGTAGGCGCCGCCGGCAAGAGTCAGGCCGTTGAGGCCCACCAATCCGTGAAGCGCGTTGCCGGTCGTGCGCGTCAGCACCAACTGCACGGTTCTTACGATGGGAGTGCTCCCGTCAAAGGGAGTGATCTTCGCCTGCGAAACGACCGACGCGCAGCCGCCGGTCCGATAACGAAAGCATCCCCCCG
>JBEHXD010000627.1:0-3587 GCA_048498875.1 Verrucomicrobiota bacterium | reverse complement strand
CTCCCAAGCGGGCATTACACCCAACCGGCACGGTAGTTCATTAGGCCCGGCCAGTGCCTCCCGCCTGACTCCAGTTTTCGCGTGTTGCTAAATCCAAGGTTATTGGGACGGGCCTTAAGTGGGCGGTTAAGCTGAAAAAAGGGAAATTGGCTAATTGGTGCCGCATCCGACTCGAATAGACCGAAGCGGCTCAGCCGGTTGACGCGACAGAACACGGAACGTCTTTGGCCTAACACCGCCATCGTGGAAACTGCGGCGGTGAAAACGTTCATCCCACCCGAATTCCTCCGGGAGCTGCACGGCAGTTCCCTGTGTCCGCATGTCGAGCGCTACGTTACGCTGCTCAGAGAACAGGGCTACAGAGCCCGCACGGTGATGTCGCACATTTACCTGTTCCGTCGTTTTCACCGATGGCTCGGGCGGAGCCGCCGCCATCTGGAAGCAGTAAATGAACAGGCTCTCGATGACTTCCTAAAAAAACGAGAACGCGACTCACATGACGGTGCTCCGCAGGCGCTGCGCCGCTTGCTCGCAATTCTGCGTGCCGCGGGTGCGGCGGGTCCGGCCGCGCTTGCGGTCCACACCCCGGCGCAGCGTCTAGGCGAAGCATATCGAACGTACCTCCGGGTGGAGCGCAGCTTCGCCCCCAAAACGATCGAAAACTACACCCGCTACATCGAGCGATTCCTGAGCGAGCGGTTTGGTCCCGATCGCATCGATCTGCGCCAGCTCAAACTCACCGAGGTTATCGGCTTTGTGCGGCGAATGGCACGTGACCAGAATCCGGTCTTCATGAAGGGACTGGTGACCGCCCTGCGGTCGTTCCTGCGTTACCTGCTCCATTGCGGAGAAATCGAAACCGATTGGGCCCGCTCGGTGCCGGCGGTGGCGCATTGGCATCTAACCGGCCTGCCCAAAAGGCTCCCGTGCGAGGCGGTGGAGCGAATTTTGGCTGGATGCGACCAGACCACTGCGCTCGGCCGTCGAGATCATGCGATCCTGCTGTTGCTCGCCCGGCTCGGCTTGCGCGGCGTGGAAGTCGCCCGGATGGAACTCGAAGAGATCGATTGGGAAAATGCTCGGCTCACGGTGCGCTCGAGAAAAGGCCGCGGCTGGGCGCGGCTGCCACTGCCGTCGGAGGTGGGGCGTGCCATGGCTCGGTACCTGCGGCACGATCGCCCGGTTTGCGCCTGCCGAAACGTCTTTGTGCGCGCGGTGGCGCCTTACGCGCCGTTCAACAACTCCGCAGTCGTTGGTCTGCGGGTTCGCGCAGCGATGAAACGAGCTGGCGTGACATTCGCGCGGAAGGGAGCGCATGTTTTCCGGCACACGCTCGCCTCGGAAATGCTGGGCCATGGCGCGTCTCTCGACGAAATCGGGCAGATGCTTCGTCATAAAGACCCGGACACGACGGCCATCTATGCGAAGGTCGATCTACAGGCGTTGCATCGCTTGGCCGTTCCGCTGCCGGGGGGTGCCGCATGAACGCGCTCCGAAAAGCGGTGGACAACTATCTCGGATTGCGGCGCGGCATGGGGTTCAAATTGATCCGCTACGAAGCGCGCTTGCTGCGATTCGTGTCGTTCATGGAGGAGCGCCAGGCCGGGAGGATTACCACGCAGCTCGCGCTCCAGTTCGCGACCCACGATGCGCGCCTCTCGCCGCGATCGATGGCGATGAGAATGAGCGAGGTTCGCGGCCTCGCTCGCTACCAAGTCGCCTATGACCCGGCGACTGAGGTGCCTCCGTTGCACTTGCTCGCCGACGCGGCGAGCCCCGCGAAACCGTATCTTTACTCGCAGGCCGAGATTAGCCGCGTTTTGCAGGCCGCTCGAAATCACCCGGCATCGCATAAGTTCCCCGGCCCTTGGTGGCCGCGCTGGCGGGGTTGGTCGTGGTATTGCTTCTTCGGTTTACTAGCTGTCACCGGCATGCGGGTGGGCGAGGTCCGCAATCTGCGAGACGATGATATCGATTGGAAAGAGAGCGTGCTCATGATCCGGCAGGCAAAGTTCGGAAAATCGCGACTGGTTCCGGTGCATCGAAGCGTACTTCGCGCGCTGCGTACGCATATTAAGCGCCGCGATCAATTTTTCGCTCGGAGCCAACCCCGCGTTGCGGTGCAGCGTCTATTCGTTACCAGCCGCGGGACGCCCCTTATCACCACTACCGTGGACAAGTTTTTCCGCGATCTCTCCCGTCAAATTGGGTTGCGAGGGCCAAACGACCGACGCGGCCCGCGGCTGCACGATTTTCGGCACCGTTTCGCCATCGAGACGCTGCTGCGTTGGTATCGTGACGGCGAGCAGCCGGAGCGCCTTTTGCCGGTGCTCTCAACCTACCTCGGGCACACCCGCGTGACCGGCACGTATTGGTACCTGCGCAGCACACCAGAACTGATGGCGGCAGCCAGTGATCGCCTTGAACGGCGGTGGAAAGGAGTCCGATGAAAGCATCGACGCTACTTGCCCCATTGTTGGAAGGCTTCTTCACGAAGCGATTGCTCGCGCAACGGCGGGTGAGTCCGCATACAGTCGCTTCTTACCGCGATAGCTTTCGTCTGCTGCTGCGGTTTGCTGAAAAGCATCTTGGCCAAGCGCCCTCGAAACTCGCGCTTGAGGATCTTCCCGCTCCGTTCGTCGCCTCATTCCTGGACGACTTGGAAAGCAAACGGACGAATGGAGCGCGCACTCGCAACAGCCGGCTCGCGGCCATTCATTCATTTTTCCGCTTCGCAGCGCTGGAAGCGCCGGAGCACTCCGCTCTGATTCAACGCGTGCTGGCGATCCCGCGCAAGCGGCACACCCGGGCGCTGATCGACTTCCTAACTCGCCCGGAAATCGAGTCGTTGTTGGCGGCGCCGGATCGAATAACCTGGGTGGGCCGACGCGACCATGCATTCCTCCTCACCGCCGTGCAGACAGGACTGCGCCTCTCTGAACTAACCGGGCTTAGGCGCGAAGATGTCTCACTCAAGGTCGGAGCCCATGTGCGTTGCGAAGGCAAGGGACGGAAGGGGCGGTGCACACCGCTGACGAAGTCCACCGTGATCGTGCTACGCCGATGGATCGACGATTATCCGACGGGAACCCAGTTCCTCTTCCCGAGCATGCGGGGTGGCCGGCTCAGCGCCGACGCCGTTCAACACCTCGTGGCAAAACACAGCGCAACCGCGCGAGCGACCTGTCCGTCGCTGGCGAAGAAACGCGTGACGCCGCATGTGCTGCGGCATACCGCCGCGATGGAACTGCTGCAAGCTGGGATCGATCGCGCGCTCATTGCGATCTGGTTGGGGCATGAATCGGTTGAGACGACGCAAATCTATCTGGACGCGAACCTCGCGCTGAAGGCGGAAATCCTCGAAAAAACGCGGCCGATCAACAGTCCACCGGGCGCTTATCGACCTGGTGATCGCCTGCTGAACTTCCTGAAAAACCTGTGATACGCCGACCGGGTTATGCCGTATCGAACTCGTTGTCGCCCTCGTGTGTCGACACCTGATGCGGCATATCCCGGCGTTCGGCATAATCCCCGTTATGCCGCGCGCGGCATAACGGGGAAAGGCTTTTCCCCGGCGCGAGACTTCG
>JBEHXD010000626.1:0-3588 GCA_048498875.1 Verrucomicrobiota bacterium | reverse complement strand
TCGCGAGCGTGAAGAGCACGAACGACAACGCGTACGTCTGGATCGGCACGTTCTACAAAGATCGCGGCCTCGAGCGCGTAGAAATCCTGCGCGACGGTGCTGCCTTGATCCAGCTTTGAAGCCATAAGACTCGCAATATAAAGGACAATTTCCTTGTCGTAGATCGTCGCCACGCCGCGCATGCTGGGCCGCACCTCGATCGAGACGGTCGGCGTGGCGTAGGAAAGCGGCTTCATCCAGGCGTTCTTGCTGAGCGCGAAGAAAGGGAACGCCATCAGCGAGCGCTCTCCTCGGATCTCGCCAGTCAGCGGACTGTCGAGCTGGAACAGCTCTCCCTGAGGGGGCATTTTCACTTCATCGCGCATGGCAAACGTCCGGTGTGGTAATTTCTACTCGAAAGCACGAATTGGCGATCCCGCCGCAGCAGCCAGCCTCAGACATTGAGAGGATACTCCTGAACCAGCACCTTTTCGGGCACATGCCAGGCCCGCGCGATCTTGCGGATCATCGGCAGGGTCAGCGCGCGCTTGCGGCCGAGGATCTCGGTCGCCCGCGACTGGCCGAGCAGCGCTGCCAGATCCGCGCGGCTGCGACCATTCATCGCCATCTCCGCCTCGATCGCGCCGACCGGGTCCAGTGGCTCGATCGACCAGCGGTCCCGCTCGTAGACCTCGACCAGCGTGACAAGCACGTCGAGCAGGTCGCCGTCCTCACTGCCTTCCGCCGCTCCCCGCAGTTCTTCGATGCGGCGCTGCGCCGCATCGTGATCCGTGTCGCTCTTGATCGGACGTATGTGCATCCGCGCATCTCCTGAGATCATCGGAACAGGCTCACCGTCAAAACGTCGATCCCGTCGTATTCGGCATGGGCGCCGAGGAATGTGACGAAAGCGATCGACCGCTTCCAGTCGAACGCCACCACCATGCAAAAATCACCGCCGGCCACTTCGAACCGCACCCGCTCTCCATTAAGCGGTTCCGCCTTCGGAAAGTCGGCCACGACATCGAGCGGACTTTGCCACGCCGCCGCATTCGAGGCTTCGAACCAGTGCCGCAGCGATGACTCTGTTTTCGGGTTCCGTTCCCAGAACGCGATCAGCCGGTTCCGGGCAACGATCCTCATGAAGGCCGGCTAGCACTTCCCATAACGGGAAACAAGGGAGTTTTCCCACTATGGGAACAATATTGTACTTAATCTATGATAATGTCCTTTATCATAGATTGAAGCTGGTCCATACCTGAAAGGCACCGAGACGCACCTGAAACGGACACAAGACGAGAGAATGCCACTTCCTGCTCTTGCCCCCGCACAGATCCCCATCATCGCCGAAGCCCCGGCGCAGGCCCGCACGCGCTTCCTAGAATTCTTCGCCGCCGCGATCCGAAATCCCAACACGCGCCGCGCCTATGCAAAAGCGGCGAGCGACTTCCTGACATGGTGCGCCCGCCACGGCGTGCGCGACCTGACGGAGATCGCCCCCATCCACGTAGCGGGCTGGATCGAGGAGCTGGGGCAATCGCTGTCGGCCCCCACCGTGAAGCAGCGGCTTGCGGCGGTGCGCCATCTGTTCGACTGGTTGGTGACCGGGCAGATCGTCCCCAACAGCCCCGCCGCATCGGTCCGCGGCCCCGCGCATTCCGCGCGCACGGGCCGAACGCCGGTGCTGGAGGCCGAAGAAGCCAGAGCGCTGATCGAAGCGATCGACACCTCAACAGAGATCGGCCTGCGCGACCGGGCGCTGATCGGCTTGATGGTTTACACCTTCGCCCGCGTCGGCGCGGCGCTGGCAATGAAGCGCGAAGACGTCTTCGTCCAGGGCCGCCGCCTGTGGGTGCGCCTGCACGAAAAGGGCGGCAAGCGACATGAGATGCCGTGCCATCACCTGCTGGACGAATACCTGTCCGAATATATCGAGCGATGTGGGCCGGATTCCCCGAAAGCGCCGCTATTCCGGGCTTTCTCCCGCAAGACCAAGTGCCTCGGCCAAAACTCGATGACCCAGCCCGATGCATTCACGATGGTCCGCCGGCATGCCCGAACGGCGGGGATCGCAACGCAGATCGGCAACCATACCTTCCGCGCGACAGGGATCACCGCCTACCTGAAAAACGGCGGCACCCTCGAAAATGCCGCCGCCATGGCGAACCACAGCTCAACGAGGACAACGCAACTTTACGATCGTCGACGCGATGAAATCACATTGGCGGAGGTAGAACGCGTGCGATTGTGAAAGGCGATGCCAGCTGGTGGAGGCCTCACGGGATAAATCTAACAATGCGTGTTAGTCATTATATGGATAAAATACATTGTATAACTTGATCCTAAAGCCGGCCTGAGTAGAGAGACGCGCAGCACCCTACGTATGCCGAATTTGGGTGCTGCGCACTTGAATTCTAAAATCTCTGGGGCTCAGGAAAATGATTGGGGTAATTTTTCAAAAACGGCTTTCTGCTCGCTTTTGCTTTTTGTCGACAACCGCCGCGATGGGAATCTATCTTCCGCTTTACGCACAAGCGGCCACCATATCGACTGCAGAAACCAGCAAAGTATCGCTTTCCGCAGGAGACACCCTGGAAGTAACCGACACGGGCTCTTTGTCCACCGGCTCTGACAAGGCAGTGTCCATCAAGGCGCCTTCGGTCAGTATCAAAATCGATCCCAGCGGCTCGATCACCAGCCAGGACGATGGAATCAACGCCAAGGATTTCACCTCCGGCACAGGCACATTCACGATCGTTAATAGTGGCACGATCACCAGCACTGATTCCGGCCAAGCAATCGACCTCAATGGCGTGTCATCGAGCGGTGCAACGACAACGATTACCAACAATGCCACAGGGCAGATTATCGCTAACAATGCCGATGGCATACGTCCGGGCGCCAATGCGACAGTCGTGAACTACGGCACGATCTATGCCGATGGCCCCGCCGGCGAAAGTCACGACGCAGTCGATTTTCAAAGCTATGCGGGTACCGTTGTAAACGAAACCAGCGGTTTAATTACCGGACAGCACCACGGTATTACTTCGGACATTGATGTTCAGGTAACCAATTACGGTACAATCATTGGCCGCAATGGCTCTGGCGTCGGTTCGGACGGCACAGGAACCGTCATTAACTACGGCACGATTATTGGTGCCTATGACGGTTCGGGAACGGGTGATGGCGATGGCGTCGATATCGACGGTGCATTCTATATCGACAATTATGGTACAATTGAAGGACAAGGTGCCGCAGGTTATGATAAAACTGGACAAATAAATGAAACTGAAGGCGTAGCGCTGACTGGCGTTGGAACGCTTATCAATGAGAAAAGTGGAATTATTAAATCCTCTTTCGCCGGCGTGACAATATGCTGCACCACTGAGCAATCGTTTTTCACAAATTATGGATTGGTTTCCGGAGCTGTCGGATTTCGCGAAAATGGATCTGTTCAGACTAAAAATTACGGCGAAATATATGGAAGCAATTCCGCCATCATGGTTGGCTTAGGCGGCGTGGACAAATTTGAGCCAGTATCTGGCGGCGGCGAGATGGATCATACCGAGGAAGCTGTTGGCAAGCTGGTCATATCTGGTGGCGATGGCG
>JBEHXD010000625.1:0-3591 GCA_048498875.1 Verrucomicrobiota bacterium | reverse complement strand
GTGCGATTGACCATGAACTCTTAAATACTTCCGAAGATCAACGTCGCGCGCGATTCCCCCCGTTGCGCGTCGCCGGAAAGTCGGCGACCGAACCCGCAGGGGCCTCGTCGAGACGTGAGCCTCCAAACAGCCTTGAACCCGTCGACCGACCCGCCTGCGGCGAGTAGTTCAGTCGATAGGAAACCAAAATGGTAGCAAAGACTTACGACGGAGACAAGCACGGTAGCGGGGCGAAAAAGGCCGTAACGACGGCCGTTCCGCAGCATCCCACCGGCGACCTCCATGGCTTGGGCTTGGCCTCCCGCCGCCCCCGCCGATCCCAGGCACTTCCGTCGCCGCGCCTCCTCGACCATGCGCGGTTTCACGATCCCAAACCGCGCACCCCTATTGGGGAACCTTCGTAGTGCGCGGTTTCGAGGCGCCAAACCGCGCAGCGTGCGCGATTTCATTCGTCGTAAGTCCGTAATCACCGCCATCCGTTCGGTCGCAGTCCGCGGGAACATGATTCACCTCTTACCAGCCGCGAGCGGAAGCGAGCGGTGCCCCTTCGTTCGCAATCATTCCCCGACCATACGCAAGCCTAGCGTCCGTTCAACACCAACTTTTAGCCGGCCTCGAACCGGAAGGCGCCGACTACTCTGAGGTCGACGCCCTGGATCGTCAAAAGCTTCGCTGCGCAAGAATGGCTCGGTCCATTAGCGCGTTAAGAAACTGCGGCAAAGCGTTAGTGGGAAAGGACCAATGTCGTTGACTTTAGGTTCAAGGCGGGTATTTATATCCTTCACTGGCGCGTGTTAATAACAAGTTAGGCGTATCAGCGCATGGAGTGGAATCACCCGTTTAACGTTGCCGTCATCAGCCTCGACGAAGTTGTTAACGGTAGTCGCGATGTCCTTCTTGTCATGCACGACGAAGGGCACGGCGGTTGGCAATTCTACGACGGCGATGATGTTAGCGGCCGACCACCTGCCGTCGTCCCTCGCGAACTAATCCTGTCGCTCGATCCGACCTTAGCAGATGTGATCGATTTGCCTGTAGGTTGGCTTGCTCGACGGCCTGCAAGAGGGCAGCCTTGGCAACGAGAGCAATTCGCCTAACAATTAGCTGCAGTTGACCCTGCGCGCCAACGCGCGTTTGGCTCGCTCACTTTGTTCACGTTACAATCCGCTTCACAGCTGCTCGACGTGAGCAGGGCAACAGAGCGTTTTCGTTCGGCGGAAACAATTTGAAACGCTGGATGGATCGGTTCTCCGTCATGCTGCTCGACATGAACGGTACGTTCATGTTCGGCCACGATCGATTGGGGCGGGACGAGGATTTTTTCGCAACGTATCGGCTCTGCGGCGGCCGCAATCTGCAGCGCGAGCAACTTCTCCAGATCATGCATGCGACGTGCGGTGCTCTGCTCCACGAATACGAGCGCCCTGAGCGGTTCGATGATTTCCCGTCGCTCACGCAAGCTTTTCGCGAGTACGGTCAGGCCGGGGAGGCGGAAATTCCGATTCTCCAACGCGTTTTTGCCGCTCATGAAATCGGTCAGGTGCCGCCCTTGCACAGGACCTTTCTCCAACAGACGGCCCGGACTCACAAGCTCGGCGTCGTGTCGAACCTTTGTGCGGAACCGGTACCGTGGCTGGAACTGTTGCAAAAGGAGGGGCTGCTCTCCCTGTTCGAAACGGTCGTGTTCTCTTCGGCAGGCAAAAGCATCAAGCCGTCGCATTTCCTCTTCGAGCGTGCGCTGTCGCGTTTCCCGGCGGACGCGGCGATTGTTTTCGTGGGAGATAGTCTGACGCGGGATATCATCCCGGCAAAAGAACTCGGGCTCTCAACGGTTTGGATCGCACCGTCGGGTTCGACCCACGCCGCCGCCGATCAGGTCGTAGCCGACCTACCCGATCTGGCCGAGCTAACCGCCTAATCAGGTGCTGCCGATGCCCCTGCGGCCCGACGCGAATTTGATTCGTTCGCTTCGTTTACGATACAATCCGCTTAATTGCCGCTTGCTTCGAGCAGGGCAATTAAGCGATATCGCTTGACGCTGCTCAGCCTAACGCACAGGGTAAGGGCATGAGACGTTACGAAAAGTTTACGCCGTCAGAACTAAAGTCGTCGCAATTTCGTGTGCGTGTAGAAATTTTTGTTTGGGGCATCGTGATCGGACTTATTTATTGGTACAGCCCTGAGTTTGTCGCTCCCACAACTGGGGTCGTTCTTGTACTAGCGGTCTCCGCGATCCTGGCTCGCGTCGTCTTCTTGTTCGTTCGTTCGATGATGATCGCAAAAGCGGACCTCAAGTCGTCTCAATCGTCCCCGGTTGAACGATCTGACGAGCATTGAGCCTAACGCGGGGTGGCACCGGCAACTCGTTGTCGGTGTCGCGTCAGCGATAAGAGGCAGTTACAATCGACCTCTTGTTCGACTACGTCGAACCCCGACGACAAGTTGTTGTGGCCACTCGCGCGAAGCGTGTTGAATCATAGTTAGGCGTCAGCATGACTACCGTGATCAAACCTTTCCTACTGCTGCACGGCTTGCTCCTTTGTGGCCAAGTTGTCGGCGCGTCCGCTGCCACGCTGGAAACGCTGTTGAAGACGATTGCAGAGAGTGAAGGTCGCCCGGTTTATGAGGCTTTCAAAGCCATTCCAGGAGTTGCCAATACATCCGAGGAGAAGCAGAAGGCCTTTGACGGTTTGTCAGTTTACTTGGGCCAAACGGACAAGCACTGTGTTGTCCCTGACTATTACCCGCCGGGAACCCACGTACTTCACAAATCATTCTCCTACTCCCAGATGGCTTCGGAAGCAATCAGGGACCTTGGCGAACCGGGAAGACGCGGCCTGGTTGATTGCCTGACCTCCCAGCCTCAACCGGTGGCAACCCAGGCCGCCATCATCTTGTGCGAGATAGAGGCATCGGCCGTTTCTACCCCAGGCAGGCCCGCGTCGAAGAACTTTCCACCCCTGGATGTTAACGCGCGACAAGCGTTGGAATTATTCCTTCAACAACATGGCAATTCGTTTCCCGTGTACACTCTCACCTGTTTTTACAGCGCCGGCCTTCCGGATGCCGCGAGGTACATTCACACCATATTGAAAACAACCCAAGACCCCTCGGAGAAACATCGCGCCGTAATCCATCTCGGCAGCTACGGGTACGAGCCGGCCCTGAATGACCTCTTGGAGATCTTCAAGGCGAACACCGGACTAAGGTCGACGGTGAGGGAGAAATTTCCGTACTTCACCGATTCGGATCGCGTCGTCAGGGCGATCACCGAGGTTATGGACAATACGAAAGACGAGGCCTTGAGAAAGGAATGTCAAGCAGCGCTCGAACTGGTCAATCTCAAGGCCGAATGGAGAAGGCAGAACGGAACAAAAATGACCAATGATTCGCCCCCTGTGCCGAAAACGAGTTCGAGTTCCTGGGCGGCACCGACAACTCGTTGTCGTTGTCGTGTCAGCGATAAGAGACAGTTAGAATCGACCTCTTGTTCGACTACGTCGAACCCCGACAACAAGTTGAGGGCGTCCGGGAATTAGAGTCCGTCGAGGATGCAGGCGACTTGTGCGTTGTTACGTCCGCGTCGTCGAT
>JBEHXD010000624.1:0-3593 GCA_048498875.1 Verrucomicrobiota bacterium | reverse complement strand
CACGCTGCTCGTCAACATCGGCTCCGTCTGCGAGCGCAAGGGCCAGCACATCTACCTCCGCGCCGCGGAACTGTTGCGGCAGGAGCTGCAGTTCACCTATCCGGGGAAAAAGATCCAGTGGGTGATGGTCGGCGCCCGACCCGGGCCTTACCTCGACTCGCTCACCACGGAAGCCACGGCGCTCGGCCTCGACAACGTCGTGTTCGTGCCCGAGACGAGCGAGATCCAGGACTTCTACCGCCTGGCCGATATTTTTGTCTGCACCAGCTTCGAGGAATCGTTCCCCCGCGTATTGATGGAGTCGGCCGCGCACCGCCTGCCGATCGTCAGCACCAACGTCAACGGCATCGCCGAGATGCTCGCCCCCGACGAAGCCTGGCTCGTCCCCCCCGGCGACCGCTACCAGCTGGCCGAGGCCGTGAAGTCCGCACTGGCCGCCCATTTCGCCCACGACCGCACCCGCGCCGAGAAGGCCCGCGCCACCGTTTTCCGAAAGTATCATGAGGCGAATTCGCTGCCGCTTCACCTAGCGCTCGCGCGCGCTGGGGTTCAGAAGGATTGAATCGCCCCCGAGCAAACTTCTATTCTCGCAACGCTCTCGGGCAGCCTGCATTTCGCCAGCGCAGCCATCCCAAACACCGGGATACTTGATGGGGCAATCCCGCGCTTGCACCGGTTTGCAGGCTGCTTTCTGCTCTCCGACATGGCCCGTGAAATAGAATTTCCTTGGACAAAGGAACAACTAACCAAGCGCGTAGAAGCCGCGGTCAAAAGCTACTGGCACGGGCGCGGTGGACAATCGAAACGACAAGGTCGCCGGCGTGTGAAAGATGCTGGCGCGCGCGGTGAAGTCACTGGAGGCCAACATCTCAACAACCTCCTAGAGCTATTGATTGAGGTCGCCGAGGCCGCAGGCTTCAAACGGGAGGAAATTAACCTCAATCTCGGTATAGAGCTGCCGGGGTTCTTTCGCCCCCAAAAACGCTGGGATATGATTGTTGCCTCCAATGGAAGACTTTGTGCCGCGGTGGAGCTGAAATCCCAGGTGGGTAGCTTCGGCAACAATTTCAACAACCGAAGCGAGGAAGCCATTGGCAATGCTACCGACTTTTGGACGGCCTTTCGCGAAGGAGCTATGGGCAAAGAGTCTCCTTGGCTTGGCTATCTTTTCCTACTGGAGCATGCCGAAAAGTCCACTCGACCGGTCCGACTCAAAAAAAGCGCCTTCCCTCCTTTCCCCATTTTTGAAGGCACCTCCTATGCCCGTCGTTACGAGATCTTGTGCGAACGGCTAGTGCTTGAACGTAAGTATTCCAGAACATCATTGATACTGGCCCCAAAATCAAAACTGGGAACGCACTCAGAACCAAATGAGGACTTGGGCTTTTATGGTTTCGCCAAGTCTCTGCATGCTCATTTGATCGGCTGTCGCTGACTCAATCCGCCATGGAACTGGAACTTTTCGAGAAGACTTGGTTGGACGTCTGGGAAGGTCGAGAGCCCAAAGAACCGGTGGGCGCAATTTTCACCAAACCTGAGATTACCTCATTGATCCTAGATCTGGCGGGATATTCTCCAGAAAAAGCGCGTTTGGCGAATTTCTTCCTGCTTGAACCCAGCTGTGGTGACGGCGCCTTCATCGCCGAGGTTATCAACCGCCTTCTGACCTCAGAAATCGTCCACCGGAAATCGATTGATTGGACCGACCCAATATTGAACGAAGCCATTACTGCATGCGACCTAAACAGTGGATTTGTTGAGCTGGCTCGAAACACCACACTCGCGCTATTGACACAAGCAGGCTGCCCAGACTTCAGAGCCAAAGATCTCTCTCTTAAGTGGATTCGACACGCAGATTTCCTGCTAACAGCTTGGCCACATCCATTTGATTTTGTGGTGGGCAATCCACCGTATGTGCGAATTGAGGAATTGCCGGTCACGGTGTTGAAACGCTATCGCGAAGTTTATCGGACTTGCACCGACCGAGCCGATCTTTACGTAGCTTTCTTTGAGAAAGGCCTCCAACTGCTGTCGCCAAAGGGATGCCTCGCTTACATCTGCGCCAACCGTTTTGCCAAAAACCTTTACGGCCGTGAGCTCCGATTGCTCATCGCACGGGAATACCATGTGCGCTCCTATCTCAATCTTGAGCACACCCAACCTTTCGTGTCGGAAGTCTCCGCGTACCCTTGCATTGCGGTAATCGATCGCGCGCGAGGGCAACCAACTCAAGCAGCCACCCTGGAAAGTGTCGATGCCGGGAGCCTGGCCGGTTTGCGCTCGTCAGGTACGCCACCGGACGAACGCCTTACAGTATTCAATTCCTGGTATCCCGATGGGGCACCGTGGATCGCAACGGAACGTCAGAGTTTCGACCGACTCTCTCTTCTCGCGAACCGCTGCCCGCTTCTTGAGCAGTCGGCTGAAGGCACTAAGGTCGGCATCGGCGTGGCAACAGGAGCGGATGAAATCTACGTACGCCAAGGATTCGAACCCAGTATCGAACCGTCCTGCCAACTGCCTTTAATCATGGCCGCTGACATTCAGCCAGCAGCACTAACTTGGTCCGGTCACTACCTGATTAATCCGTTCGTCGATGAAGACGAAGGCGGTCTGCGAGATCTTTCGGCGTACCCCGGACTTTCGGCCTATTTCACGAACCATCGCCTGGCACTACAGGCTCGGCATGTGGCCCAAAAAAGAACCGAGTCATGGTATCGAACTATCGATCGAGTCACGCACACCCTGACTGCCAAACCGAAGTTGGTCATACCTGATATTCAAAGCGGCGGTATCGTAGGCTACGACGACGGCAAATTCTATCCCCATCACAATGTCTACTGGATCACATCCACAGGCTGGAATCTGCAAACGTTACAAGCACTGCTGAGGAGCAGCATTGTGCTCGAGCAAATACGAGCGCATTCAGTGCAGATGAGAGGTGGCGCGTTGCGATACCAAGCTCAGGTTTTGCGCAAAGTACGCCTGCCTAGGTTTGCCAGCCTTCCAAATGATCTAGCAGCCAATCTGGCCGCCGTAGCCGGAAGTTCAGATCAAGCGCAAATCAATGCCTTAGCAGAAGAGGCTTTCGCACTTTGAACGCCGTCCGGCTCTCAACACCTCAACGCATTGGTTTCGCGACTGTCGCGTGAACGAGAACGACGCCTACATTTTCGACGTGGAGGAACCCAAGGATTGGGTGTTCGCGGGCGAACCCGTGTGGATCGGCGGCTGGTTCCTGTCGAAGACCGGCGCGGTCTTCAGCGATATCCGCGCGTTGAGCGGCGGCGTCGCGCATCTGGGCATCCTCGGCATGCCCCGGCCGGAGATCGAGGAGCGCCAGCGCGGTTTCGTGGGCCTCCCGCACCCCGGCTTCCTGCTTCGCCTCAGCCCTCCGATGGGCGCGACGGACCTGCGGATTGAATTACTCGACGCCGGCGGCCGCTGGGTCGAGATCTGGCGCACGCCGATCCGCGTCAAGGCCGGCCCGGCCCCCGGTGGCCAGCTCAACCCCAGGATCGTCCCCGACCAGCTCCGCAAGCTCCTCCAGGCCCGCCGCGCCGGCACCGACCTGCGTCCGCTCGCGCGCCAAC
>JBEHXD010000623.1:0-3612 GCA_048498875.1 Verrucomicrobiota bacterium | reverse complement strand
TCCACCGCACTTCGGTAGACATCCATACCGCCAGCGGCAAAATCGCAGCCAAACCGCACTTCACGATTATCGCTGGCATTCTCGCTCTCGATGTGGATTGGGCCGAGGGGTTCGGTAGTCAGGCGTTCCGTGATGCTCATGGAGCACTCAGCGGTGACCGAGTCGTCGATTGCGGTTTTGCAGCCAAAGGCGACAGCTTCGATGTTTTTGAAGGAGCGGGAGCATACATGTTTGGCCCTCGCGATAACGCATTGGCTTTCTTCGCCTTTCGCTTGCTCTACAAACTCCAGTCAATGGCCACGGTGCCAGCCGTTGATTGGATGGCTTACGCAAATCGGCTCAGCGGTCGTTGAACGAGGATCATACCATGTTCGACTACTCTGCCAGGATTGAAGCGTTTCGGGACGAAAGGGTTCGTCTCAGTGCCGACCTCGAAAAGAAATTGCTGGATCACCGAAAGGCGAATCGCGACCGGTTGATTCTGCGCCTGCCCGGTGAGATCACCGGTGTGACCCTCGGCGAAGCGAGCTTTCGCCCGCAGGGTTCATTTGCGATGCAGACAGTCATTCAAACCCGCTTTACCGACGATGAATATGACATCGACGACGGCCTTGTCTTGCGGCGTCACCAACTCAAAGACGCAAGCGGCAATGACCTTACCCCGCAGGTCGTAAGAGAAAAAGTGCGCGAGGCGTTAAAGGATGGGCGGTTCAACCGGCAGCCGAAGCTCCACACAAACTGCGTTCGAGTTTTCTACGCCGACACCGACGCCGAAAAACATCATGTCGATTTCCCCGTCTATCGGATTTGGGACGATGCCGCGAAAGGGGAACAGCGCGAGCTGGCAAATGAAACTGCCTGGCTGGCATCCGATCCAACAGCGGTGAACGTGTGGTTTTCGGGTGAGGTTTCTTCGCGCAATACTTTCGCCACCGGAAAAGGCACTCAGTTCCGACATCTGGTTCAACTCATCAAACGGTTCTGCCGGAGCCGGCCCACATCTGAATGGGATCTGCCCAACGGAATGAAACTCACGATGCTCATCGCGGAGTGTCAGGGAAATTACTCGTCACGTATCGACGTCGCTTTTCGAGACCTGCTGACCCGGTTGCGGGATCGCCTGCGCTACAATAAGCAGATTCTCAATCTGGCCCATCCCAACAAACCAGCCCTCACCAGAACCACCGCAGATCAAAATGTCGTGGATTTGGAAAAGCGGGTAGGCGAAGCATTGGATCAACTCGCGAAGTTGGATTCAACGGATGCCGACAATGTGGATTCAGCTCGGCAGGCGTGGAATTGGATTTTCAAAAGCGATGGATTTTTCACGGCCTACGACGAGGAAGACGCCGAAAAGAACCAGACCAACGCCCTTGCGCAGCGGTCTATGTTTTCAGTTTCGTGGAGAGAGCGTCCAACGTGGCCAGTCCGGCGCAGCAATTGGGTCAGGATCAAGGGCAAGTATGCCAACGCGGAAAACTCCGCGTCATGGACGGCATTTGCAAACGATGGCCCGGCTCTCCCAAAGCATCTCTACCTTCGCTTTTCCGCGGAAACAAACGCACCGACCCCTTACACGGTTTATTGGCAGGTCGTGAACACGGGAACGGAAGCGGTCAACGCGCCCAACGGGAAGCGCGGGCAAATCATTGAATCCAGTTCAGCGGGAGCGGGCGGACTCCTGAGCACGACGGCTCCCTCAATTTCTCGCAACGAGCGGACTCTTTACGCCGGCAGCCATTGGGTGGAATGCTTCATCGTGAGTGGGGACCTCTGCGTCGCCCGAAGCGGACCTTTCGTCGTCAACATCAAGTAACCCCAAAATGCCCAATAATTCGATTCCCTACGCTTTTGGGCTTCACCCACTTGTGAACTCGAATACGATTTGCGTTCGGGCCAGCCAGCGGATCGTGAAAACCGTCAACCGGCTACCTATTTTTTGATTCGCCCGATTCGTAATCGCCCCAGCCTCATGTCGAATCCTTTCTTCGAACACCCAATTCTGAATTCCCCCTACGCGTGCCCGACCCAGCACTGGGAACTGGACGACGATGGTCAGCCGACGCAGCAGAAAGTCGACGAGCGCCGCAGGGCGAAGTTCATCACGCCGATCCCGAAACCGAAGAAGCGCAAGAAATCTGCCGCCGACCAGAACGAAATAGTTTTCGACGAGGGCAAAGGCATCTCGACGACGAAGCAGCAATATGATCCCACGTCGATCATCAACGAAGTGCGCGGCTATGTGGAAACGTGGCGCAATCTCCCGAGCCCCAATCAATGGCAGGTCACCCCGGAGACCGCGCGCCTGCTCCAGCATTGGCGACATCACAAATTCAGCGGAGTCCGTCCGTTCTTCTGCCAGGTCGAAGCGGTAGAGACTGCAATCTGGGTGACCGAGGTCGCCCCGCTTTCGACGTCCGGGAAACGCATCCTCGCCTACCTGGACGGCGCCAATAAGGACGCCAATCCCGAGTTGAGCCGCCTCGCGCTAAAGCTCGCGACCGGCGCCGGCAAGACAACCGTCATGGCCATGCTGATCGCGTGGCAGACGATCAACGCCGTCCGTCGCCCGGGCAGCAAGCACTTCACCCGCGGCTTCCTCGTCGTTTCGCCCGGCCTCACCATCAAGGACCGCCTGCGTGTCCTCCAGCCCAACGATCCCGACAGCTACTACGCCAGCCGTGAACTCGTCCCGCACGAAATGCTGGAGGACGTGAAGCGCGCCAAGATCGTCATCACGAACTACCACGCGTTCATGCTGCGCGAGCGGATCGATCTCTCCAAAGGCGGCCGGCAGCTCCTCCAGGGCCGCACCGGCGACGCGCCCACGACGCTTGAGACCGAGGGCCAGATGCTCCAGCGCGTCATGCCTGACCTCATGGGCATGAAAAACGTCCTCGTCATCAACGACGAGGCCCACCACTGCTACCGCGAGAAGCCGACCGACGACGCGGAGTTCACCGACGAGAAGGGCAACAAACTCACCGGCGACGAATTGAAGGACGCCAAGGACCGCGCAAAGAAGGACAACGAGGCCGCGCGTGTGTGGATCTCCGGCTTGGAATCCGTGAACCGCAAACTCGGCGTCGCCCGCGTTATGGACCTCTCCGCCACGCCGTTTTTCCTCAGCGGCTCCGGCTACGTCGAGGGCACGCTGTTCCCTTGGACGATGAGCGACTTCTCCCTCATGGATGCCATCGAGTGTGGCATCGTGAAGCTGCCCCGCGTGCCCGTGGCACAGAATCTCGCCGGCACGTCGGACGACGAGATGCCGATGTTCCGCGAACTGTGGAAACACATCCGCACCAAGATGCCGAAGAAAGGCCGCGGCGCCGGCGAGGAACTCGACCCGCTCAAGCTGCCCACGCTCCTCAAGACCGCCCTCGAAGCGCTCTACGGCCACTACGAGAAAACCTTCAAGCTCTGGGAACAGGCCGGCGCGAAGGTGCCGCCGTGCTTCATCGTCGTCTGCAACAACACCGCCACCTCCAAGCTCGTCTACGACTACATCTCCGGCTTTCAGCAGCAGAACCCTGACGGCACTAGCACGCCGGTAAACGGGTGCCGACGTCGACGGCGTTGTGCACGGTGCCCACCCAGTTCAGGCCCGGG
>JBEHXD010000622.1:0-3616 GCA_048498875.1 Verrucomicrobiota bacterium | reverse complement strand
CCAATCTCACCAAAGTGTTCGGCCCCGCCGAGGAAACTGCCTCTTTCGTCAAGCGGTACTTGCGTTCAACTCATTGCGAGCTGTTCTTCGCCGACGCCGCGATTTTAGTGGAAGGAGCCGGCGAGCGCATCCTAGTACCACACTTCATCCGAACCAAATTCGAATGGTTGAACCGGGCGTTCGTCACGCTGCTCGAGGTTCATGGAAGTCATGGGCACCGTCTAAAGCCTCTAATCGACAGCCTCGGACTGACCACACTCGTCATCACGGATCTCGATTCAACCAATCCCCTGGCGCCGCACGGCGCGGTTCAGCCAGAGCGCAACAAGGGACTACGCTGCGGAAATGCCACTCTAGAGAAATGGCACCCTGGTAAGAAAACCTTCGATCAGCTACTTGATCTCCCAGCAGACAACAAAATCCTCAAAGGCTCGCTCCCGCAGTACTTCGTCAGGATCGCGTATCAAACACCGATGAAACTGACGGTGGGCACTTCGCCCGCAGCGGAAGTGTTGGCCGCCACTTTCGAAGATTCTCTGACCTACGCCAACTATCCCCTCTGCAAGGATTTCAAGGGCGGTGGTATGGCGAAGAAAATTGACAAGGCGTTTGGGACCTCCACGACCGCCGCGGAGTTCAATGAGAAGATCTATAAAATTGTCCGGGATAACGATAAGGCTGAATTCGCCTTGGATCTCCTCGAGAACGACGCGGTCGCGGAAAAGATCGAGCCACCTCCTTACATCAGCGAGGGCCTCGCGTGGCTTGAAGAACAACTCCGGGCCAAGGAGCCGGCGACAATCACAGCTCCGGTACCATGAGCGACGTCTCCCTGGATGATCACCGCGACGACGGCGCCGATCTCGAGATTGCGGCGTGCCTCGATGCCAATCCCCGCCAGAGCTTCTTCCTGTTTGCCGGCGCGGGATCAGGGAAAACCGAGTCGCTTCGCAAGGCATTGGTGCACGCCGTGAAACTCCATGGCCAAGCGCTGCACTTGAAGGGCCAGCAGATCGCAGTCATCACCTATACCAATGACGCTCGCGACGAGATTATCGGTCGCCTGCAATATGATCCGCTGATCAAGGTATCCACCATCCACAGTTTCGCGTGGGATCTGATCCGCGGTTTCAATCGCGACATCAAGCTCTGGCTGGAAAAGCACCTCAAAGAGGACAATGCCGAGCTTGAGGAAAAACAAAAGAAGGGACGGCCCGCCTCGCAGGCAGCAAAGGACCGGACCGCCGCGATTGCCGCCAATGTGGATCGCCTGGCCCGGCTGGCCACCATACGCTCATTCACCTACAGTCCGACGGGCGATAACCGATCCAAGGATTCGTTGAGTCATTCCGAGGTGCTACGCCTGGCCGCGGAGTTCATCACGACCAAGCCATTGATGCAGGATCTCGTGGTCAGCCGCTTCCCGATCCTGTTCGTCGACGAGAGTCAGGATACCAACGCGCGGTTGATGGATGCGTTCTTTGTACTTCAGCAAGCCAAGGCGACCCGCATCTGCGTAGGTCTCTTCGGAGACATGATGCAGCAGATCTACACCGACGGTAAGCCGGACCTCGGGACAAATCTTCCCACCGACTGGAAAAAGCCGGCGAAGAAAATGAACCATCGCTGCCCACGCCGGGTGGTTCGCCTGATCAATTCGGTTCGGTCGGAGGTCGACCAGAATCATAAGCAGGAGCACCGCTCGGATGCCAAGGAAGGGACCGCTCGACTCTTCATTGCTTCCTCCAGTTCAAATCGCGTTGGAGTGGAACAGGAGGTGCGCAGCCGCATGGCCGCAGCTGCGGCTGATGAAAAGTGGGGCGACGCAGAAAGCGTCACTACGTTGATCTTGGAGCATCGCATGGCAGCGGCCCGCCTGGGATTCGAGGGCATGTTCACACCGTTGGACAAAGCTCGACTCAGCAAGACAGGCGTAAGGTCAGGCGAGCTTTCATTGCTCCGGTTGTTCTCCAAGCAAGTGCTGCCGGTTTTTGAGGCAAAGGACCGGAAGGACGAATTCGCTGTGGCGGCCGTCGTCCGTGGCAGCAGCCCTTTTCTCACGAAGGCCAACCTCGCGCGCGCCGGCGCCGAGCAGCTGGCGCAGATTGCCAAGGCCAAAGCTGGCGTCGACATGCTCGTGGCTTTGCGCGCGGCTACTCCTGATTTGAGATTTTTGGATGTTCTTCGATCCGTTGCTGCGAGCGGACTATTCGAGATTCCCCGGAGCCTCCAGGCGTTTGTTGACGCCGCGGGGGACGCTCCGAACGAACCTGCTTCCGCGGCCACCGACGATGTAGCGCATCAGACGGAACCGGTCGAACCGGAAGACGCGGGGAGCGAAAGTGAACAATCAGAGCTTCTGGCGGCGGCCCGACTGTTTCTCGAAACGCAATTTTCGCAGATTTCAGCCTACTGCGCCTATATCAACGAAGAAGCGGGCTTTGCCACCCATCACAGCGTTAAAGGCCGGCAGTTTCCGCGAGTCCTGGTTGTAGCGGACGATGCAAGTGCCGGCGGGTTCACCTACAATTTTGAGAAACTTCTCTCTTCGCCAGTAGGGGACGCTGGCTCCGACATGACCCGGCGGTTGTTCTATGTCACCGCCAGTCGAGCACAGCAAAGTCTGGCTGTCCTGATCTACAGCAAGGATCCCAAAGCCGTCGCCCAGGCGGTGATCACCAAGGGCTGGTTCGATGCCGCGGAAGTGGAAGTCTTCGCTAATTAGCCGAACGCCATGATTCAAAATCACAGGGATCCGAACCGCCTTCTCTATCACTACACGTCGATGGAGAAGGCCTCGGAACGCATCATCAAGAACGGCAAACTTAGATTCAGCACCTTCCGCAAGACCAACGATCCGAAGGAATCGAAGAGCTGGGAGTTCAACCTCGGCACTAACCGCCCCAAAGGCCTCGACTCTGAAACATACAAAGGAAACGTACTTTCCTCCCGCCTTTCCGACAAAATCAAGGACCATGCACGTGTTCTCTGTTTCTCCCGCGACACTGGCCCCTTGTCCGGCGTGCACCTCGATGACATTCACCTGCGAGGTTTCGCCAAACCCCGGATGTGGGCGCAGTATGCTGAGCGCCACACGGGAGTCTGCTTGGTCTTCGATCAAGCCCTCTTGAAAGAAAAGCTCCTCGCAGTAGCAAAAAACGCCCTCCTCGCCTTCGGCGGCAACGTGGCCTATCGAAATCGCCCGGTGGTATGGGGTGGCGAGGGGGACTACGTGATAAACGTGGATATTTTTGAGGAGCAGGGCTTCGACCGCTATTGGATCTCTCATCTTGAGACCTTCCGTCAGCGCCTCTTCTTTGAAAAGATGGCCGACTGGCGTGACGAAAATGAATTCCGCTACGTCGTGGTATTTGACCATACTGACGACGTCTTCGTCGACTATGGTGACGCCCTCGTTGGCGTGATTTTCGGCGATGCCGCTGACGACAATGCGGTCGATGCTCTCATCAACCAACTGTTGCCTACTAAAGTGGAAATGATGGCCCTCAAATGGAAGAATTGTAGTCCTTGGTACGACTTCGGGAATTTCAAATACAGCCGGCAGATGCGCAATTCGCCGTGGTTTAAACCCAAGGCAAAACCGACTCCACCGACG
>JBEHXD010000621.1:0-3617 GCA_048498875.1 Verrucomicrobiota bacterium | reverse complement strand
TTTCTGGGTCGTGCTTTTTTTGCGTCGGTAGGGCGGATTGTCCTTAATCCGCCGTCAGGACCTACGCCGCGCCTAGCGTCGGCGGATTAAGGATAATCCGCCCTACCATTTCAGTTTTAACCCAGCGCCTTCTTGATCAATGCCTCGGTGGAAGCCGAGGCGCCGAGGGCAACCCAAGCCTGTCGCACCGACTTGTCGGCATCAGCGGCCTTGTAACCCAAGGCCACAAGCGCCATCACCGCGTCGCGAATTTTATTTTCAGCCGGAGCAGGGCCACCGCCGGACGGAGATGCGACCGTCGAAGTCGAATCGGAAACCACCCCCAGATCAGCCGGATTAAGTTTATCGCGCAGCTCGATCACGAGGCGTTCGGCCGTTTTTTTGCCGATGCCCGGACACTTCGCCAGCAAGGCGACATCTCCCGCCGCGATGGCGCCTTTCAAAGTGGGCAACGAAAGTTTGCTGAGCACACTCAGCGCCATCTTGGGACCGACGCCGGTGACTTTTTCGACGAGCAGCCGGAAGAAATCCCGCTCTTCCTCCGAAGCGAATCCGTAGAGCGTCTGCGAGTCCTCCCGATATACCGCGAGCGTGTGCAATTTCACCGACTGGCCGGGCGAGGGGAGTTTTTCCGCCGTCGTAACCGGGATATGAACTTCATAACCCAATCCGCCCGCCTCGATGATGGCGCGCAGCGGTGTCGCGGAAACCAAAACCCCTGAAATGCTCGTGATCATTTCAAGCCAAGCACGTCCTGCATATCGTAAACTCCGGGCTTTTTTCCCACAATCCAATGCGCGGCACGAACCGCTCCGCGGGCGAAGATGGCGCGATCGCTGGCCTTGTGCGTCAGTTCAAACCGTTCCCCGAGCGCCGCGTAGATCACGGTGTGGTCCCCGATTACGTCGCCGCCGCGCAACGCGTGCACACCGACCTCGCTTGCCTGGCGTTCACCGGTAATCCCGGAACGTCCATGACGCAGCGCGGAGGCTTCGAGTTTTCTCTCCTCCAAAATGATCTCGAGCAACCGGGCCGCCGTGCCGCTGGGCGCATCTTTTTTGAAACGATGATGCATTTCAACCACCTCGGTATCGTAATCGCTTCCGAGGATGGCGGTGGCGCGGCGAGTAAGCGCGAAGAGCAGGTTGACGCCGATGGAAAAATTACCGGCCCAGACACACGGGACCTTCGCGGCGAGTTGGAGCAGTTGCTGTTTGTCCTTTGCCGAATGCCCCGTGGTGCCAATGACGATCGGCTTTTGGTTTGCGACCGCGAGTTCGAGCAGCGGGCGCGTCGCGTGATGCGAACTGAAATCGATCACGACGTCGCTTTTGCCGATATGCGGCGCGGGATTGTCGCCGGCATCGGTGGCCGCCACGATCGTGGCGTTCATGTCCGTGGTCGCGGTGGCGATTGCCTGACCCATGCGGCCCCGCGCGCCATTGAGAAGAATGTTGAGCGCCATGGTAAATCAGCCGCGGAGCGCGGCAAGGGTGTCGAACAAAACCTTGCGATTGGCCGCACTCAGTGACGCGAGCGGCAGACGGACTTCCTCGGAGCTGATGCGTCCAGCCTTGGCCAGCGCCGCCTTCATGGGCGCCGGATTGGATTCGATGAAGAACGCCTTGAATGCCGGATACAGTTTGCGGTGAAGCGCGCCGGCTTTCCGGAAATCTCCCGCCAAAGCGTGCTGCGTGAGCTGGCTGACTTCGCGCGGGAAATAATTGGAGACCACGCTGACCACACCCTTGGCGCCGACGGACATGAAGGGAACCGTCAGGCTGTCGTCGCCGCTCAAAACGGTCATCGAATCCCCCAAGGCTTGAAGAATCTGGTCCACGCGATCCACACTGCCGCCGGATTCCTTGATATGAGCGACGTGCGGATACCTCGCGCGCAGACGCTCGATCACACTGATGCTGATTTCCACACCGCAACGGCCGGGAATCGAATAAAGCATCAAGGGCTTTTCCGTGACCTCGGCGATGCGGGCAAAATGCTGGAACATTCCTTCCTGGGTCGGCTTGTTGTAGTAGGGTGCGACCAACAGCATGCCATCCGCGCCGGCTTTGTCCGCTGCGCGGGTCATGTCCACGGCTTCCTTGGTGGAGTTTGAGCCGGTGCCCGCGATCACGGGAACACGTCCGCGCACCACTTCAACCGTGGAGCGGATGATCGCCAGGTGCTCGGCATTGTCCACGGTCGGGGATTCGCCCGTGGTGCCCACCGGAACCAGCCCGTCCACGCCCCCTTTGATCTGGAACTCAATGAAACGGTGAAGCTCGTCAAAGGCGACGGCTCCATCTTTGAAGGGAGTGATGAGGGCGGTATAGGTGCCCGTGAAGATACTGCGGCGTTTCATGAGTTTGTTACCGAATGTTACCTTGAACTGATCGGGAGGTAATTACACAGTAGCTCAAGCACAGCTTTCAAGCCGGTTTACGCAAAAACCCCATGAGTAACACACTTCACACCGAAATTGTTAACGATCTGCTCAAATTGGCCGTGGAAAGCGGGGCCAGCGACGTCGTTATCAAGTCGGAAAAACCCGGTTACCTCCGGATTGGAGGTCGTCTACGCCCAGTAGAGATGGACGCGATTTCATGCGAACATGCCCAATC
Source organism: Verrucomicrobiota bacterium (assembly GCA_048498875.1). Lineage (GTDB taxonomy): Bacteria > Verrucomicrobiota > Verrucomicrobiia > Opitutales > Opitutaceae > Lacunisphaera. The sequence goes on along the minus strand of JBEHXD010000621.1, from coordinate 996 downwards.
CTTTGTCGACGAACATGTGCCCCAGATTTTCCGGACCAATTGGGAGCGGGACGCCCAGGTGGACTTTGCCTATTCGGCGGACGATATTGGCCGTTTTCGCGTCAACGCGTTTCACCAGCGGGGTTTGGTCAGCATCGTTTTCCGTCATATCAAGAGCCGTCCGCCAACCTTCGATGAGCTCAAGATCGATTCCGAAATCCTGATCAAACTCGCGCAGTCGAAGGACGGAATCCTGCTGGTTTGCGGTGCCACGGGTTCGGGTAAGAGCTCCACCATGGCGGCCATGTTGAACTGGATTAACCAGAACATGGACAAGCACGTGGTTTCAATCGAAGACCCGATCGAATATACCTTCAGCGACGACAAATCGCTTTTCCAGCAGCGCGAGATCGGCCTCGATGTGCCGAACTTCGAAATGGCGATCAAGTCCGTGCTCCGTCAAAATCCCGATATCATTCTGATCGGTGAAATGCGCGACAAGGAGACCTTTGAAACCGCCATTTCCGCCGCGGAAACCGGCCACCTGGTTTTTTCCACCATGCACGCGGCCACGGTGGCGCAATCGCTCACCCGCATTTTCGAGTTTTTTCCGCCCGATCAAATCGTGCAGGCCCGCCGGCAGATCGCGGGCTCAATTCGCGGCTTTATCTGCCAGAAGCTGATTCCGGCGCTGGAAGGCGGCGGTCGTTTCGCCGCCCACGAAATCCTGGTCGCCGACGCCACCGTTCGAAACCTCATCCTCGACGGTCATTTCGACAAAATTCAACAGCTTCTCGAATCCAGCAGCGACCAAGGCTCGAAATCCTTTAACAAGGACCTCTATCGCCTCATCAAGGAAGGTAAGATCAGCAAGGCCGACGGCCTGCGCTTCTCGCCCAATCCGCCCGCGCTGGAGATGAACCTGAAGGGCATCTTCTTTAAATCCTGACCGTTCGGTAAAACCTATTCAGGTGGAACCCGACCTCCGGGCGGGTTTTCTGCAATCTTAGATGGACA
>JBEHXD010000620.1:0-3618 GCA_048498875.1 Verrucomicrobiota bacterium | reverse complement strand
CGATGGCGGGAAAGAATCCGAGTAGAGCGAGGATCGCTGCCATCACATAACCGACCCGCCGACTGGCGACGCCGGTGATTTGAATCACCCCATTGTTTTGGGCGTAGGTGGCGCTCGGAAATCCGCCGAACAAAGCTGATACGGTGCTCGTCACGCCGTCCGCGAGCACGCCACCCGAGAGTCGCCGCCAGTGGCTGGTTCCCGAGGTTTTCAGTCCAGAGAGTTGCGAGGTCGCGGTCATGTCGCCCATCGCTTCCAGCAACGACACGAGATAGATGAATGCGAACGGCGGCACGAATTTCCATTCGAAGGCAAAGCCATGCGGCAACAGCCGGGGAAGGGCGAACCAACTGCCCGTTCCCGCTTCGGGACCATGTAGCCCGCCGAGTAATCCGACGAACCCGCAACCGACGATCACGCCGCAGGCCGCTCCGGCAATCCGCGACCACACTTTGCCGATGGCTTGGGAAACAATAATAACCGCCACGACCACCGCGCCCACCACCAGGCCAAGCCAGCTGGGCGCATCCGGCCGGACCGGTGCGGATAATCCATAAAACGCCGTCGGAATCAGCGAAGTGCCGATCAGCAGCACGACCACCCCGGAAACCAGTGACGTGAACACGCTCCGCAATCGCGTGATGAACGGCGACAACACGATCAACAGCGGCGCGGTGACGCAGGATAACCCGAGCATCAGGCCAAGCCCGCCCGCCTGACCCGCCGCGGTGAGAGGTTGCAAAAAGGAAAAGCTTGTTCCCGTGACGCTGAGCAAACCCGAGCCGACCGGGCCGCGCTGCCGGCATTGCAGCCAGGTGCCAAAGGCAGATGCGAGCAGCGCAATGCTGATGAGATAGGCGGTGTCCGCCTGGGAAAATTTCAACGTACCCGCGAGAATCAGCGGCGGTGTGATGGTGCCGACCACCATGGCGGAAACGTGCTGGGCTCCCACCAGCAACGAGGTGCCGAAGGGAATCCGGTCTTCGAGTCCATAGACAATCGTGTTGGGCGCGGAGGTAACGGGCGGCGGCAGGACTTCCATGGCAGTTTAGGTTTTCAAACCGGACTGAAATCTTGTCTGAATGTAGGCGGGGTGCCCCCACCCCGCGAGGAGGGAGCAACGAAGAACGAAACTTGCGGGGTGAGGGCACCCCGCCCACAGGGCAAAGCAGTGGAAATGGAGTTTGAAAACACTGCCTGCTAGCTAGCAATCGCCGCGCCACGAAGCAACTCAGGTGACAAAAAAGCCGCCCGTTGCGGGGCGGCTTTTCGAATTAGGAGGCGTTTTGGTAGGGCGGATTATCCCTAATCCGCCGTGCGGGGACCTCAACTTGATCGCAGCGGATTAAGGATAATCCGCCCTGCCTTCAGAAATTATATTTCACGTTGAACGAGAAGGTCGTCCCGGCGAGCGCGAGGATCGAGCCGTTGCCGTAGACAGCATTCGGTGGAGCCCAGTTTTTCTCGTCGGTGATGTTGCTGACACTCAGGCGATATTCCACTTTCTTGGTGCGGTACCAGATGCTGCCGTCGACATTGTACTGGGTCGGAATGACCAGCGTGCCGGCGTAGTTGTTGTTGATGGAACTGGTGACCTGCGCATCGCCCGAGAAGCCCCAGCCGTTGTCGAAGGAGTACGAAAGCAATCCGTTGAATGAATGCTTCGGCAGACCTGAGACCTGGCGGACCGTGGAATAGTCGATGCCCTGGGTCGGAAGCAGCGCGATACCGCCGTCGGATTGGAAGGGAGCCGTGACAGTCGCGTCGATGAAGGAATACGAAATCGTGGCATAGACGTGTTTGTTGGGCTGATAATTCAGCTCGGCTTCAAATCCCTTGGCGTGGAATTTTTGAATGACCGTGCTGCTGGTGCTCTTCGCGGTGCGTCTTTGGTCGTAGACCGCAAAGTTCAGGAAGATCTTGTTGTGATCGAGCGCGTACTTGGTGCCGAGTTCATACAGTTCGCTCGGTTGCAGGAAATTCTGTTTGTCGAGTGAGGGCCCGGGCGCGCCCCAGCCGGTGATGCCGCCGCCATTGCCCACCGCGCCCGAGGTGTTCTTGCTGTAGTTGTAGGTAAAATACGCGCTGGAAGTGGCCGTCGCCTTGTAGATCACACTTCCGTTGTAGCTGGGAATCCAGACGTTGATCGTGTCGTGGGCGATCGGCGTGGACAACGGGTCGGTCACGTCGGCATCGAAGTTGTCGAGCCGTCCGCCGGTAACGACGCTGAATTTCTCCGCCGGCTTCCACGTGGCCTGAAAGTAGGGCCCGACGGTGGTCGCGTGACTGTGATTGGTGTCGCCATTGGTCACGCCGTCCGTCGCATAACGACCCGGCCATCCGGGAACGGGGAAGCTCGTGAAGGGATTCGGGAAATAAATCGAATTGTAGACGTCGATGTAGTGCGTGTCCTTCGTGAGGTCCCACACATTGGCCGGCTCGGTGAAGTAGTCGTCGTAGGCTTTGGTTTTCTGGTAGCGGAGATCGAGGCCGGTGTTGATTGAAGCAAAGGGCTTCGTGATGATGAACTCCGTGCGGTTTTCGGCGAACCATGACGGGTCGATGATTTCTGAATAGTAGTAGGTGCTGAGTGTGTTGCGCGCGGTGTAACTGAAGTAGGTGTTGTTGACGACTTTCAGCTCTGGCGAGGCGGTGAAAGTCTGAATCGCCTGGGCGTTGAATTCGCGACCGGTCGAGTGGTTGCCGGGTTTCAGCAGGCGGGCGTGGCGGTTCAACTGAACCGTCGGTCCAAGGGCGAGCACGTTGCCGGGCTGACCGGGGAAAAACGCATCGGGCGCATTGCCGTAGACATACTTGGAATTCTGCGGGTCGGACGGAGCGCCGGGCGTGTTGTTGATATTGATGCCGGTGATGTAGTTTCCGTTGTCGATCAGGTCCTGCGTGACGCGATTGACGCCCCAGTTTTCCGTATAGCGGTACCAGTTGGCCGAACCGTTGAGGAAGAGTTCATACTTTTCCGTGGGGCGGAAAGTGAGCGCGCCGTAGAACGCGTGGTTTTTGTTATAGTAATCGTGCCAGTAACCATGACTGTCCTGGCCGGAATAACTGAAGCGATAGGCCAACTCCTTCGAAACCGGACCACCCACGTCGACGGTCCATTCCTTCTGGGAATACGAACCAATGGTGGCGCTGATCGAACCTTTGAATCCGTCGAAGTAGGGACGCTTGGTCACGAGGTCGATGAAACCGCCGACATACATCGAAGTGCCCTGCACTGCGGTGGACGGACCTTTCACGATGTTGACGGATTCGACGGAGTTGAAATCGAGCGGCAGGCCGTTGCCGTTGGATGTGATGCGTCCGCGGACGCCATTGATAAAAAGATCGGCGGTCTGACCGCGGATACTGGGATTGGCGGGAGCACCGAAATTCGTCGTGGTGTAGGAACTCGAGGTCAGCTTGGTGAAATCAAGCACGCTCGAGATGTTGATGTCACTCAACTGCTGGCGCGAAATGATCGTTACGTTGCGCGGGACATCGACGATGTTGTCGTCGGTGCCAAACACGGAGTTGAACGGGCGGGCCGTCGGAAGGATTTGCTGCTCGGGAGCGACCCCGTTGACACTCATTTTGTCGAGCTCGACGATGTCGTCAGTG
>JBEHXD010000619.1:0-3623 GCA_048498875.1 Verrucomicrobiota bacterium | reverse complement strand
TTCGTGTGTTTCGTGGGCCTCGTATCCCCGCCTCCGACGCCATGCAATCCCGACGCGATTTCATCCGCAATGCCGCGGCCTTGACCGGCGCCGCGTTCACGTGGGGCGCCGTTCCCGAAGCCATCGCCCGCGCAGTAAGCATCAATCCTGAGGCAGGCACCACCTACCGGGATGCCGAACACGTCGTGATCCTCATGCAGGAGAACCGCTCGTTCGACCACTGTTTTGGCTCCCTCCGGGGCGTGCGGGGATTTCGCGATCCCCGTGTTCACCGCCAGCCCAACCGGCGTCCCGTCTGGTTTCAAACCGACGCCAACGGCCGGATTCACGCGCCGTTTCGCCTCGACCTCAAAGGATCGAACAGCTCCTGGATCGGTGGGCTGCCTCACACATGGCGCGACCAGGTGGAAGCACGCAACGGAGGACACTACGACCGCTGGCTGATTGCCAAGGCTCGCGATGATCATCTGCCGTTGACGATGGGGCATTATACCCGGGCGGACGTGCCTTTCTACTATTCCCTGGCTGACGCCTTCACCGTGTGCGACCAGGCGTTTTGTTCATCGCTGACCGGCACCACGCCGAATCGGCTTTATCTCTGGTCCGGCGCGATTCGCCGCGATGCCAGCGATCCCGCCCGGGTCTTGAACGAGAACACCACTTACGATGCCGAGGCGGACTGGACAACGTTTCCGGAGCGCCTCGAGGCGGCTGGCGTTTCCTGGCGCGTTTATCAAAACGAACTCAATCTTCCCTCCGGTCTTAGCGAGGAGGAGGAGAGCTGGCTGGCGAACTTCAGCGACAACCCGCTCGAATGGTTCTCCCAGTATCGGGTGCGCTTCGCCTCATCCCGCCGCGCCTTCGTCGAACAACGTTTGCGCCTTCTGCCCGGACAGATTGCAAAACGGCGGACTGCGCTGCAGAACGGCGGGATCGACGGTGCCATGCGCCAGACCCTGACCGCCGAGATCGCTGCGATCGAACGCCAACTCGCATCCTTGCGCGACGAGCGCGCCAGCTACAACGATTCGACCTGGGCCGCGCTCTCCCCCGTTGTGCAATCACTGCATGAACGCGCATTCTCCACCAACGCCGGCGCGCCCGATTATCGCTCGCTGGAGCCACTCGACTACGAGGAGGGCGGCACCAGACACTCGCTGCGGGTGCCGCGAGGCGACGTCTTTCATTCCTTCCGGCGGGACGCCATCTCCGGTTCGCTACCGGCGGTCTCCTGGCTGGTCGCCCCTCAGTCATTTTCCGACCATCCTTCGTCAGCCTGGTTCGGTGCATGGTATGTGTCCGAGACACTGAAGATTCTCACGCAGAACCCTGCCGCGTGGAAAAAAACGATCTTTATCCTCTGTTACGACGAGAATGACGGTTATTTTGATCACGTTCCACCGTTTGTTCCTCCTTATCCGGGTCGACCTGAAACCGGCCGCCTGTCACCCGGCCTCGAATCGCCGGCGGAAATCGCGAGTCATTCCGGCCTGCATCACCCGATCGGTCTCGGTTACCGCTGCCCGCTCGTGATCGCCTCGCCGTGGAGCCGGGGTGGGGCCGTGAACTCCCAGGTGTTCGACCATACCTCGGTGATCCAGTTCATCGAACGCTGGCTCACGGAACGGGGCCATCCGGTCCACGAACCAAATCTCACTCCGTGGCGGCGGGCGGTCTGCGGCGACCTCACCTCGGCCTTCCGGCCGTATCAGGGAGAAAACTACGGGATTCCGCCGCCAGTCGATCGCGATGCCACGATTATCAGCATCCACAAAGCCCGGTTCAAGCATGCGACCAGGGGCGGCCCGTTGCTGGATGAGAAGGAAATCGCCAGGGCCAATGTGGGCGCGGCGCAGGAGCCGGGCACCCGCCCTTCCTGCCCCCTGCCCTACGAATACGAGGCCAATGCCGCAATTGAAACCGGCCGGCTGCACCTTTCACTCGAGGCGCGCAATCAGCGTTTCGGTTCCCGCGCGGCGGGCGTGCCGTTCAACGTATATGTTTACGGCAATGAAATGACGGCCCGCTCCTATGCGGTAAAGGCGGGCGACCAGGTGGAGGATGTGCTCGACCTGCCCGCCGATTATCTCGTGCGGGTGGACGGACCAAACGGCTTCGGTCGTGAATTCCAAGGTTCGCCGCGTGCGCCCCGGATCGATATTTTCGTCGAGACCGGGGACGATCGCGTTGTAATCCGCGCGACCAACCGCGAGCCCTCACCCCGCGTCCTCAAACTCCAAACCCACGCCTACGAATCGCAGTCGCAGCGCGAGTCAATCGCACCCCATGCATCCATCGTGTGGACCATCACCACGAAACCCAACCGGGGATGGTATGACTTTAGCGTGGGCAGCGATGACCTGTCCCAACGTTACTTCGGCCGGGTGGAAACGGGCGACTGGAGTATCAGTGATCCTGCGATGGCCTGAGGTTCAATCAATCGCGCCGCCGACCGTGTGATTGTTTGCATCGGCCGCGTATCCTGTGGCGGGTGATACGCGTCTTGGATTCACGAAGCCTTCCCCGACAATGAAATTGTGGCCGACAACCGCATGCCTGGTGAGCGCCGCAATCATGCTGCTCTTGCAGGGCTGCTCCGTCATCATGGTGACCCATCTGCCCGGTCAAAAGCACCTGAACGTCCTCATCCCAAGAACCCCCCGGGCAGAAGTGGTGGCTGCTCTCGGCCCGCCCGCTTCCTCGTCCACGTTGCCTGGCGGAGGACGTCAGGAAACCTATACATTTATTCAAGGATACGCGGAGAGGAACAAGGCCGCGCGATTGTTGGGCCACGCCCTGGCCGATACCATCACGGTGGGATTATGGGAGACCGTGGGGACACCGCTGGAGGCGCGCTTTGCCGGCCATAAGATCACCCTTGGCGTCACCTATGATGCCGACGATCGCGTATCGGATAGTGAGATACTGTCCGTGGAGGAACCCGGCAACAGCAAGATGGCCATCGTGAAGGAAAGACTCAAGGGGACAGTTCCAGACCCCGTTTTCAACGCCTATGAAGGTGCCGACGCCGCGATAATTCAGATCCCACCCGCCAAGGCGGTGCCAGGGGAAACCGACAGTTATATTGTCAAGGTGGACGGTTATAAGTCAGATTTCAAAGCCAGCGGTTCGTGGAACCTTCTCTTCGACTCCCACAAACACGAGCAACCCCTTCGTCTCGCTCCCGGTCCCCACGGCATTCTGATTGCGGCCAACGGGGGCGTGGACGGACCGGAGATCACCGATGAAGATGGAAATCTGGTTCCCAGCACGATATCCATTCACGTGGAATATGTCTTTCAGCACAATTTTGCCGCCATGGGAATGTACCGCTTCTCCGTGGAGCAAGATGGCAGGTACTTCGAACTCATGCTCTGGGACGAAACCCTGGGGCCGGATAAACGCATCCTGGTGGACGAACGGACCATGTATGGCAGATCCAGCGACAATCGCTGACTATCTTTTAAGATTTAGTGTGGGCGGGTGTCCTCACCCCGCATTCGCCTGTGATAACCCGCGGGGTGAGGGCACCCCGCCCACAAGAAAATCAAGTCACGGGAAAATAGTTTTATTGGATTCCATTTCTTTCCGGGTGGACCGCTCCGGATTTTCGTTCGCGATGG
>JBEHXD010000618.1:0-3630 GCA_048498875.1 Verrucomicrobiota bacterium | reverse complement strand
GCCGGCATCGGCAGTCGTTGCAGGATACCGGAGTTCCCCACGTATAACGCGGTGATCAACCAGAGCCAGACAGCGATGCGAAGGGGAGGTGGGGTGGGGTTCAAACCGGAAGAAATTGCGCAGACCGGGGGAGATGCCGCTTCTGCAGAGGATGCAGTCTTCCCCAAGGAATCAACCCGCAATCCAGAATTCGGGATCCGCTCCGAAAATCACCCTCCGGGGCGGAATCGTCTTCAAGGGAGCGCGATATTGTAGCGCTGAAGAGAGCTGCCTTCAATCCGGTGAAGGGCGGAAACGGCGGTGCGCAAGGCGACCTTTGCCTCCAGTTCGGCCACCCGGGCGGTATCCAGATCGTTTTGGGCCTGAAGCACGCGATAGGAAGTGGAGAGGCCGGCATCGAAGCGGGCTTTTTCCAGTTCGTATTGCTTTTGGCTGAGCTCCGACGCCAGGGCGGCAATCTTGACGCTCTCGTGATTGGTTTCAACCGAGCGAACCGCGGAGCGTACGTTCACCTCGATCGATTGCTCAATCTGGCGGAGACGCGTTTGTTCGCGATTAAGCGTGGAAATGCTTTGGCGGTAGCGGGCTTTTTCGGAGGGCTGGCCCCATGGATACCGGAACGCAAAGTCGACCTGCCAGGAATGATTCTGGCGGTCGAGGGCATCGCCGTAGGCGTTACCGGCGTTGCCCCGATTGCCATTCAGGCCGACGGCGGCCCCGACGCTCAAATCGGGTTTGGTGGCATCCTTCGCGATCACCACGTCCAGTTTCAACTGATCGATGGCGGCTTGCGATGAGAGATAGTCGGGTTGGTTTTGCCTGGCCAGCTGGTAGGACGAGGCAAAGACCGGAATGGCTTCCTCCACTTCCTGGAAGTGAACGTTGCCCACGTCGTTATCGAGTTCAAACTGGCCGATCAGGGAAAGCAGGGCGTCCTGACTGTCCTTCGTCTGCTGCTCGGCGAGGAGCACATTGCGGCGCGCGTTGGCGACGCCGACTTCCGCCTGCAGCACGTCGAGATTGGTGGCCACGCCGGTGTCGCGCCGGGTTTTGGATTCCTCGTGCAGCCGGTTGGCGAGCTCGAGCGAGAGATTGCGCACGTTCAGATTTTCCCGGGCGAAAGCCAGGTTGTAGTAAGCGTTTTCAGTGTCCTGAATGACATTCAACGCCTGGGCCTTGAAATCCAGGTTGGCGCGATTGAAGCCGATTTTAGCGCGATCGATGCCCGCGCGGTTGACGGCGGTGCCGAATCCACTGAGCAACGACTGACGGATTTCCAAGGTGAGATCCGCGTTGTACGCGGGATTCAGGCTGAACAGCGCGGGATTGGTTTTGCTGCGGTCCAGCTGGCTCGTGGCGGTGAGGGTTGTTCCCGTGTAAAGTTTCTGGCTCACGCCGGCCTGAAGCTGGGAAGTGGTCGCCGAGGAGGCACCGGTGCCGGCGATCGCGCCGTCGACGCTTCGACCGTGATTGCCCGTGACCGACACCGTGGGCTCATAGCCCGCCTTGGCCACATCGATCGCATCCTTTGCAATGGTGGGATTGAAACGCTCCACTTCGAGGGAGAAATTCTTCTGCAGCGCCCGTGCGATGCACTGTTCAAGGGTCAACTCGGGCGTGGTGGTTTTTGCGGCCGGCCCCGGCACGGTGGAGGGGACGGTATCCTGGGCGAAGGCAAATGAACAGGCAGACAGACCGGTCAACAAAGCCAGTGAAAGGCGGCGGCAAAAAAACATAGTGGTGATGATGAGTGCGTTGTTCAGCCCTAGTACACGCGAAAGGATGAAAAGTTTAAGCTTTTTTGTGACGGCTCGCATGAGAGTGCGGTTTCAGCAAAGAAAATGCCACCGCACGACGCGGTGGCACTATTGGGATGGGTGGGCGGCTGTTTAACAGGATGAGCGGCGCCCCCGCCGGCATTTCAACTTCCTTAACGGGCCGGCGTGGCCGGCGCGGTCTTTTTCAGCTCCTGTTCTGCGAGCTCTCCGAGATAGGCGTTTCCATTTGCACCCGCGGCGTACTGCGCGAGCTGTTGTTTTAGATCTGCGTAACGGGGATTGGCGGGAGTCAGATCCGGACTTTTCTTTTCCTGGGCGTAGACGATGAATCCCTTTTCCCCGGTGGAGGACATGGCGGACACCTGGCCGGCCTGCAAACGCTGCATGGCGCCAAACGCCTGTGACGGAAAATCAGCCGGGGGCTGACGAAGGGTGAAGTTCGCGAAGCTTTTCACTTCCAGTTTTTCGGCCGCGGCGGCCGAAGCAAACTCGGCCGCACCCTTGGCGGCGGCCGCCTGGAGCTGGGCCTGCAAGGCGCGTCCGCGTGCGTCGAAAAGGCGGCGTTTTTCGCTGTCCTTGAAATCAGCCGCGACGCGGTCATGGACCTCCGCAAAGTTCGGCTTATAGGCGGGCAGCGTCTTGTTCCACAGCAGGACGGCGTAGCTTTGATTGGTCATCACCGGGTCGGAGAAGAAGCGGTCTTTGCCGAGGTGGGAAATCTCGGTACCGTACGAACCGAGCCAGTTATACTCTGCCGGTGGGTTGCCGGGAGCAAACGGAGGAACCGGGTTCACTTTAAGGTGGCGGGAGGCGAGAAAGCTGTCGAGTTCCGGGGAATTCGCGGTCAACTTGTGCTCATAAAGGGCGACCGTGAGATCGTTCGCGGCTTGTTGCGAGAAGTGCGCCGAGGCAAAATTCGTCATCGCGATTTCGACGTTGTTGCGAACCTTCGGGAAATTATCCTCGGCAGGATTGGGCGCGGCAGGGACCGCATCCTTTTTGGCGGGATCGGCGGGAACGGGAAAGGATTCGATATGCGCCTGGTAAAAGGCGCGGGCTTCCTCTTCAGTCGGTTTGTTCGGCGGGCGGAAATCCGCGCCTTTAAACTCCACGAAGCTGAATTGGGGACGCTCCGGTACATCATAACGGAAGGAGTTTTCGTCGTAGAATTTTTTCAGGGCTTCCTCGGAGGCGTTGATTGCGGGATTGAAGGTGGCGTAGTCGATTGTCGCCACCTGAATGGTCCAGGTGGAATCCGCCCGGGCCAGCTGCTGCTTCACATCCCCGGGCATCACGTATCCAGGGCCACCCAGCAGTTTGTTCAGTTGCTCGAGGCGGGCGTCGTCGCGCAGGACCCGGTTGACGTCGCTGGCGGTGATCGGAGAGCCCGCTTTGAGTGAGTCGCCGAATGAAGTGTAGCGCTTGGCATCAAATTGCCCCTGCTCATTCTGGAAGGAACGGAGAGTGGTAACATACTTGGAAATCTGCTCGGCGGTCGGGGCTGGCAGATGCAAATCGTCAGCGAGGGCGAGCCCGGCGATGCGCTGGAGACCATATTGCTCGGCCTGACCTCCCTGAAGGACGTTGTAACCGGCCTTAAGTTGGGCGCTCAGCGTGGCGTCGAGCAGAAGACGCCGGCCTTGTTCCTGGTTTGCCAGGTTGACCCCAAAGAAGGTGCGATTCAGCTCCTTGGTGCCCGCGCGACCCGCGCTGGCACCAGCGGAGCTATAAACCACCACCATGGGCAGGGCCACAGCGATCAAAACCAGGGCAAAAACGAGGCGAAAGTGCTTCTGAAAGTAGCGTTGAATCCAGGAAATCATGGGGGAAAGCGGCCCACCGTAGAAACGCC
>JBEHXD010000617.1:0-3634 GCA_048498875.1 Verrucomicrobiota bacterium | reverse complement strand
AGCGAAGCACACCCGGGCTGCTGGCAGCACCAGAGGGCCTCGTCCATGGCTTCGACGCTGGCGCCGTAGGCCTTGATCTTGCCTTCCTTCTTCAGCTCCTCGAGCCAGCCGAACACCTCGCCGCGCATGAGCACATCCGGCGGGATGCAGTGGAACTGGGTCAGGTCGAGCGCGTCGACGCCGAGATTCTTCAACGAATCCTCGGTGTGCTGGCGAATCACCTCGCGGGTGAAGTTCTTCGGCCAGCCTGGATCGCCGCGCCGGCCGAGCTTGGTGGCAATGAACAGCCGGTCGCGCGCCTTGGTTTCCTTGAGGAATTTGCCGATGAGCTTCTCGCTGCGGCCGCCGCCATAGACGTCGGCCGTGTCGAAGAAGGTCGTGCCGTTCTCCAGCGCGGTGCGCAGGATGGCCAGCGCCGTGTCGTCCGACACATCACCCCAGTTGCCGCCAATCTGCCAGCAACCAAGGCCAACTTCCCCCACCACCCTGCCCGTCTTGCCAAAAATGCGTGTGTTCATCGGGCCGGACTGTGCGGGTAACCGGCATTTCCACAAGGGCCCAAATGCCGACGCCCGGGCGTGAACCCGGTCCAACTATTGCGCGGAGACTGCTTCCAAACTGATTAGCCGCGAAAGAGCGCAAGGAGCGCAAAGTTGATTCAACCAGATCTCGGCTGATGGACCGGTGGTTCGAACGCAGGGGCACGCCTTGCGCGCGCCCGGGCGTGGTCAAGCCACGCCGCATTGAAAACCAAACGGACCCACTACCAGATCCCGTCTTTTTGCGTTCCCTGCGTTCTTTCGAGGCAAAATTTTCGGGAATTGCGCCTCCCTCGAAAAGGCAGGTTCTCGACACCGCGTCGGCTTTCCTTCCACATTTTCTATGTTTCATTTTTTTGCAGCATTTTTGCGCGAGCCGATTTTTGACCATGCAATTTGCTCGGAGCGAGTCACGGGGAAGCCGCGGAGATCCTCGAGTGATCCCCTCTATCAAGAGGGGTGTGTTGCCGGGCTGCCGGAGTGTGAAATATCCAAGCTAGGTGGGCGTCGGTTTCCCTGCCGCAGCGAAGGCTGCGCGACTGGTCCCGGTTTCGCAGTAGCGAACAACAGGGCACATCGACGCCTGTCGCCGCTGGGGAAAGCAGCAACCACCTTGATCACCGCCGCGAGGCGGCTAACAACGCCCCCACCTCGCGCAAGCGCTGCAAGTGGGCCCCCGAGATCAACCCATCGGGATCCGGCGGCACATCGAGCAGGTAGTTCGCCCCGCGCTCATTGCAGGCCTTCAGCCGCGCAACCAGGGTCTCCGCCGGCTGCAAGTCGGCCGGCTGCTTCACTTCCCGCCAAAACCAGCGGGCACCCCTCTGGATCGTGTCACAAACCTCGGCCGGCAGCGCATTGTCCGCCGGCGGCAGGGCCGATCGCCACGGAAACTCGATGCCCACCACGTCCGACTCGGCGAGGGTGTGGGCATTGTTGCCGAGCACGAGGCAATGCGGCTGGAGCGACCTGAGATACTTCCTGATTTCCGGCCACGCCTGCTTCGTGTACTTGTTGTCGTATTGGTCGATCCAAAGCAGGTCGATCGGTCCGTAATTCTTCAACAGCTCCGCCAGCTGCTTCTTCATGAAGGCGACGTAGTCGCCCGCCGCCTCGGGCGGCAGCCCATGCAGGTCCGGCTGACCGGCGGGCGGGGCGTTGTGATGCGCGGCATCCGCGTAGTCCCCCGGAAAGCAGTAATACAGGCCGACCTTCAGCCCGCGTGACCGGCAGGCGTTTACGAATTCGCGGACGATGTCGCCGTGCCCGTTTTGAAAATGCGTGAACTTCGTGATGTCATGGGTCGTGACCTTGCTATCGTAGAGCGCGATACCCTCGGTGTGCTTCACCGTCAGCACCAGGTAAGTCATGCCCGCCGCCTTCGCGGCGTCCGCCCACTGCCCGCAGTCGAGCTTGGCCGGCCTGAACAACGCCGGATCCTCATAGCCCCCCGCCCAGTCGAGATCCACGACCGTACCGAGATTGAAGTGAATAAACATGCCAAACCGCCAGGTCTTGAAGTCCTGCTGTTCGGGCGTCAGTTCGCCGGACACCTCTGCTGCGACAGAGATCGCCCCAGCCACGAGTCCGGTCAGCCAGAGGAAGAGTCTGCGGGGCTGCATCAAAGCCTTTTGCCCGACCAATCTGACGGCGTCGAGCGATGGTTTTGTCAATTCGCCGACGACGGAAACGCGCCGTAGTTTGGAGTTTTGACGTCGTCAGATGCGGTCAACTCGATGCCCAAACCCCAAACCACGGCCCCGTTGGCTCGGCTCAAACACTCGCCACTCTCCGCTCGTCTCGCCGCAGCCTAATCACTCACTTTTATCTTGCCCGGTTGCCCTCAGGAGTTGGATCGGCTCTTTCTTCGACTCCTGTGGAGGCAGCGGATTATTGAATCCGCCGGGAGCATCATCTTCTTTCTCGGCGATCACGCCGTTGATGAATATGGAACCAGCAACGATCAGAAATGCTCCCCAAAATGGCAGCTGGGTCCAATGGCTCAAACCCCAGGCAATCAGCGCCGCAACCGACAGACCGATGACCGCCGGAATGGGATGGAAGGTGGGTTTCTTGAACTTCATCTTTCTTCCGCCGATCGTTTGAGGTCAGCCACGTCGCGTTAGCGACGTTGGCTGTGATGGCTGGATCGGCTCTTTCTTAGCTCGGTCGCACTTGTCGGCGGTTTGCCACAAGATGAGGAATGAACTGACCAGTAACAATACTTCGGGGCCAATGGCCGCGAAGTCGGCTGCTCTACCTTCAAACTCAACGGGGCCCAAGCTGCAGCGAAAATGTGCTTTGGCACCGGGGACAGATATCATCCAGCGAATTAAGCCATACTCGAGCAAACCCACAAGAGCGGTAGCGACACCTGCAATGCTAGCCGCGAGAAGGGCCCACGGTTGCGCTATCCAGACGCAAAAAACAGCTACGACAAGTGCAACATTACCGGTGAGGATGAGAGGGTGAAAGGGATGCGCCATGCTCCCCGTCGCTACATTCCAAATTAGACAGCAAGCATCCGTCACCAAAACGCTTCGTAAGGAAATTATCGCGGCTCGATTCATTTCTTCCGCCGATCGTTTCAGCTCAGCCACGCCGCTTCAGCGGCGTTGGCTGTGACGGTTTGTTAGGTCTCTTCTTTTGCATGGAAGAACTTCTGCGCAGCAGGATGCATGCGGGACACGAGCTCACCAGACTTCTTTCCTTTGCGCTTCCAGATACCCGATAGAGATTCGCCCGCCGAATCAATGAGGTCTTCGTCTTCACTCTGGTCCAAAACGATCGATAGCAATGCAGCTTCCGCTTCTTCCTGATCGAACGACACGAGATCCATCGCGGCGTCGTCGCGGTCGCCAAAGGGCAGACCCTTGTCGAGAAGTACAGAAATGAGACTTTGAGACTGCGCAGACATCTTCTACCTAACGTTTCAGCTCAGACACGGAGGGGAGCGCAGCTCCCCGGAGTTGTCTGTGGCGGTTGGTTCGGCTCTTTCTTCATAGGCTGTGCTCGCCAACAGGCAACCACTTCAAATCTGCGGGTCGCTTCGCGCTGCGCATAAAGGCGAGCATCGCTACGAGTGCTTCGTCGCG
>JBEHXD010000616.1:0-3636 GCA_048498875.1 Verrucomicrobiota bacterium | reverse complement strand
CGCGCCACCAGCGCGACCGCGGTCGCAAGTTGGAGCTGGCCCAGCGGCATCCCGCCGGTGTCGAAATAATTGATCGTCAGATCGCCGTCCGGATGCAGGAAGATAGGCCGCTCACCCAACATGCGGGTGAATGTTTCATAGGATAGCCCTTCTTCGATCAGAACGGTGTAGTGATAGCGCGCAGCCGTTTCGACCAGTAGGCGGTGCATGAAGCGCGACTTTCCCGCACCCGTCGCGCCGAGCAGGATGGCATGTTGCGGCGACGGCGGCACCCCGAGAAACGTGCGCAGGCCGACGAGATTCTTTTGCGAACCTTCCAGGATGATTTCTGCCCCGGCCAGATGCCCGGTGAACGTGGCCGAGAACGGCAGCATGTCCGCGAGATAGGCGTCCTCGGCGTAGAGGGCACGGTGCCGATAAGGCGAACCGGTCCAGCCGGGCCACGACGCGAAAAACAACTTTTTCGCCGTCGAGGGACGGGAGCACTCGTAATACTGGGCACCAGCCAGCCCGTTGATGGCGTTTTTGATCGCGCCACATTTCGCAGCCAGACCCTGCTCGGTTTCATCCCAAACGCGGATGATGTAGGTGACCGCGAAGGGCCGGATGAATCCGGTCGAAAGCGATTCGATTTTGCGCTCCTTCTTGCCGATAGCGACGAGCAGTGAATGACGTTCGTTGTCGCGATACTCACCGCGCAGCCGCTCGATAGACTTTTCCTCTTTGTCCACCTCACGCCTTGCGGGCAGCGGCTCGACGTTGACCGTGATTCGGTAGTCCGAGATGTCCAGGCCTGTCAGCCGGTAGATGATTCCCGGTGAGGTATGGCTTGGCCAACGTTTGAGCGCGAAGACACTGTGATAGCGCCCATCGAGGTAAAACCCGATGCGTTGCAGCCCGACGCCATCGCCGTTCCAGCAATTCTCCAGAATGGACAACGCCGGGTTGAACTGTGCCCCGAAGTCCAAATCGAGACGATCCGCAAAAGAGGGGTTCAGAAATTTGGCGCTGTAAGTGAAATGCGCCACGTCATCCATCGGTGTCACCGTGGTGTCCGTCCCGAAGATCGTGCGCAGGGTGTCGGTGATTTCCTCGAATTGCGTGCGCAATTGCCCGAGTAGTTTTTCATTGTGCGTCCGCAGCGCCTCACGGGTGAGCAACGGCCTCGGCTGAGCCACAATCTGAGTCGAGAGGAAGAGCACGAGTTCTTCCCGTCGCAGCGCATGGCGATTGAGTGTTTTCCAATGCCGGCGGAAATAAAGCCGCCGAACGCGCCGAATTTCCGGGTCGGCGATTTCTTCGATATCGCGGTAACTGGCCGCGAGTTCCGGGCGATAGTCGCCGCCGTTGCTCCACTGAAACTGCGCCCACATCTGCGGGCTCAGCAGAGCGAGCACACTGCGGATTTTATCCTGTGCGGCGTTGAGTTGAGGGATTCCTGCACCCCGTCGGTCGGGCGTTTGAAAGACAAAGCCTTTGCTGGCGATCCCGCCACTTCCGAGTGAGCCATATATCATCAGGCCCTCGGCGAAAAAACCATTCGGTGCCGCGCTATTCATGGCCTTCCTTTTCGGGTGGCACCGGCTGCGCACGTGTCACCAGTGACCAACCCTCTCCGTTCAAGAGATCGTCGAAAAAATCCTCGGCGTAGCCGGCTGGCTTATTGTGCCGGAGTAGCAGCACCCACAGGAACGGTCCCAACATCACGGGTAGCGCGACCATCAAGCTAATGCCCATTCCCACGTGGAGCCCAACGTTGAGAATCAGGTAGAGTCCGAATGCGACGATGACTGCGACTAAAACGTAAACGAAATCGTTTCCTTCCAACCCGAACGCACGGCCCTTGCTGTCGTTCGCGCTGTTAGTGTCCGTTATGCGTGGTTCGCTCATGGCTGGACGCAAAGGCTAAGCTTAAAACGTAGGCGTCAGCGCACCGTCAGCCATGCCGAAGATCGCAAATAGCGCGGACATTATCGCAGCAGCTCCGGCGATGATGACACCGGAAACGATTCCCATCTTTCCCTCGGAATCGCCGTTCTTCATTTTCTGGGCGCCGCCCCAAATAGTGATGACGCCCCAGATAAAACCGACGAGGAACAGAATACCGAGGGCAGAACTAAACCCCGTTTTTAGCGACTGTGGGATTTGCGCCAGCATCGGCGTCGCTATGCCGATGCCACTCCATAGGGTCGATAGGCTCATTTGATTGGCATGTTCGTCCTGGGCCTGCCTGCGACAACTTGCCGCAGATCATTTGCCCCTGACGACGGCCAATCGACCCGCCCGATCAGACCCAGAGTCGGATGGTTGAACGTTTTATCGGGACGAGCCGATGCTTTCGATCAATTTGCCAGCGGTGCGAGCGGATGCTTGAAAAATTTCTTGAACTCCCGGTTGAGGTGGCTGGCGTCGTAAAATCCGCAGGCATGGGCGATTTCATGCCGACGATAATTGCCTGTGCGTGCCATCGCATGTGCTTTCCACAGTCGGCATTCACGCAAATATTCCGTGGGCGCCCGAGCTGTGGTGTTCCGGCAAAGCACCACGAAATGCGATACGCTCATCGAAACCGCTCGCGCTATCTGAGGCACAGAAATTTTTTTCGCGATGTTCATCTGGATAAATTCATCCAAACGTCGTCGCTGATCGCTGGTAAGCCTTGGTCCTTTCCTCGCCACCCGCGGCTCGCTGTGACGGAGAACCAAGCGCTTTCCAATCAATGCTCCGATGTCTGTGACTACAGAAGCCGCGGGTGCTTGATCAGCGCACCACGAGCAAATTGCCAGAGCGAAATCCCAAACTACGGGGTCATCCGCAGCCTCTGACAACCTCTCTCTGCTCAACATACCAGCGACACTTTCCGAAGGCAGTTCACGAAAGAATTTCGACTCATAGTAGATCTCGACCAAGTCGGCCTCGTGTTCCCATTGAACTTCATGCAACAAACCGGGTGCGAAAAGGTAGAGGCCGCGTCCGGAAATCCGCTCGCTTTGCCAAGTGTCACCGACGAATCGCCGAATCGCTCCTACGGCGAGATCGAAAGCGATCACCACCTTGGCTTGAGCGTGCGATTGATTTCGAGAAGTGAATGGCGGCTGCCGATGGTAGTAAACGGACACGAGCGGACCCTGAAACAGCAAGCCGGCGTGGGAATTGGGGAGATTTAGTCGTCGTAACTCGGGGTCATCCGGCGACGGCCGGGAGCTGAAGTCGCCCATAGTATCGTCGTGAACGGCTCCGTTACCGCAGTTCGTATATTTCGACCAATCCAATGCCGGTGGTGGCGTTGAAGCCGTTCACCTGCGCGGTATAGGCACCCGGCGGTAGCGAGAGCACTAGAGCGGAATCCGCGCTGCCCGGTGAAAATGGGAATGCGCCAACGGCTGACATCAAAGACGCAGATGCCGACCTTACACCGGCCAGAACATCGGAGGTTCCGATGGTCAGCGCGTTGTTCCAACCCTTGTTCTTGGCGACAATTCGACCTTGAGCGTCAAAAACGGTAAGCACCGGATACGAGAGCACGCTGGATAAGTTGAACGGTGGCTCACCCAAAGTCGGTCCCACTGCGCGGATCAGGACTGTTTCGGCGGTTGGCCCGGTGATCACAAAGCCACCGATCAAAAGATTATCGCC
>JBEHXD010000615.1:0-3640 GCA_048498875.1 Verrucomicrobiota bacterium | reverse complement strand
GCTCACCTCCACTCCGCCACCCAAGTCCACTCCACCATACCCCGGGACTGTTCCGCATTTGCTGTCGCTCAAGTGTTCCGCATTACCTGTCGCATGCCCGATTAAGGATAATCCGCCCTACCACTCCTAATCTGTTTCCGGCCACAGTTTCACTAGAAATGCTCTAGTGCCCCCACTCTGAACCCAAATTTGGCCGGACCATACCTCACTCCACGTTCGCGATCTGCTCACGCACGCGTTCGAGTTCGTTTTTGAATTCGATCACCTGCTGGGAAATGGCGAGGTCGTTGGCCTTGCTGCCGATCGTGTGAATCTCACGGCCGATTTCCTGGAGGATGAACTCTGCTTTCCGGCCAATTTCACCTTTGGAGCAAAAGAGATCGTGCAGCTGCTTGAAATGGCTGCGCAGACGCGTGATTTCCTCGGTGATATCGCAGCGGTCCGCAAACATCGCGATTTCCTTCAACACGCGTTCATCGCTGACATCCAGCTCAAGGCCCGCCTGACGCAACCGCTGCAACAGCTGCTCGCGGTACGCCGGCGTCACCTGCGGCGCCCGCTGCGCGATGGTTTCGGTGATGGACTTCAGTTTCTCCAGCCGGGCAAAAAAATCGTCGAGCAAGGTTTTGCCCTCCTTCGCCCGCATGGCGCTGAAAGCCCGCAGCGCTTCCTCGAGGGTCTGCTGGAAAGTCGCACCGGTTTTGTCATCCGTCTCCAACTTGACCGCCGTCCGCTGAGCGCTGGCAATCTGCCAGAGCAATTCCCCCGTCGGTTCGAAGGCGATGCCCCGCGCCGCCGCCAGCGCCGCGAGTTGGTTGAGCACGTTGGTTACCGCACCCTCATCCCAGGTGAGATTCGCCTTCGTGTCGCCGGTGATCTCGATGGACACGTGAACCTTGCCGCGCAGCGCCACCTTGCGCACCGCATCGGTGGCTGCAGCTTCAAACGGCTGCCATTCCTCCGGAAGCTTCATCGTCAGGTCGAGGCCTTTTCGATTTACCGAATTCACCTGCACGGTGAGGGTTTGCGTGCCGATCACCGCAGTGGCGCGGCCGTAGCCAGTCATGGAATTCATCGGTGACAGTAACAGGCAATCGGGGGCCAGTGGCAAGATTTCGCCACGAATCTCACGGCGAAGGTTTAACCATGAAGCGGCGGGCAAATTGATGGGTAGGTTTCTCAACCGCCCAATAGAACAGGAACGAAATAAGCAGACACACCGACAGCAAGCCCGCGTCTTTCACCAAGCCCAATCCGAGGGGGTGATCCCATTTCAAACCAAACAGACCGGGAATCAGATAGCATCCGATCGGAACATGGACCAAATAAAGACTGTAGGAAAATTTGCCCACTCGCTTGAATGCACCGCCAATCGCGTTTTGGAGTGCAGGTGGAAACAAAATCATCCCTCCGGTGCCGAGAGCCACCGCCATTTCAGTCGGGCTTAACGCAACAAAGACGTGGGCCAAACAAATCACTGCCAGCGCTGCGGCCAAACGATACGACCGCTCTGTCCACAAAAAACAGGCGACGCCCAGTCCGAACAAACCCCATTGGTCGAAGGGATAACCCCATTCCGAAAAAGCAAAAGTCACTGCGGAAAACACCACGACCAGCCACCTTCTTCGCTCATGGAAGATCAATCCCATCGCCAGATAAAAGGCCAATTCATAGGTGAGGCTCCAGTAGACCCAGTTGATTGCCGGCACCGCTGAGGCGGGCTTCGACAGAGCGAGAAAGGTCAAAACCCAGGCCCCGGCTCCCCGGGGCAACAGCGTGACGTCATTTACTCCGGAAACAACCAGCCTGAATCCCACCACCACAAGCACGACCAAAAGACTGGCCCAATAAGCGGGATAGATCCGGATCAGTCTTTTCGCCCAGAAAGGGATGACCGCGTCTTTGCTGCGACTGGCCGCGATGCAAAATCCACTGACAACAAAGAAAACCGTAACCCCGATCCAGCCATATTTAACCGCCCGGTGATAAGAATCCGGCAGTGCGGGGTGTTGCTCATTGAAATGAAAAACCGCCACCGCCATTGCCGAAACTCCGCGCAAAATGTCTATCACCCATGAACGTTTGTCCGGCGTGGTGGGTGGCATTGTTACGATTTCTTAGACCGTTTCCCGAAACGATCACGTGACCTTGCACCCAGTTTGAGAGGATCCTGGAGCGGCAAGCCACCTATGCGCAGCGAAACTCAAGCTTTCTGTTCTCCAAGCAAACGCGCCACTTGTTGTACATCCTTGTCCCCCCGGCCCGACAAATTCACGACCACGATCTTATCCTTCCCGAGGGCCTTGGCGCGTTTGATGCCGTGCACCAGGGCGTGCGTGCTTTCGAGCGCGGGAATGATTCCTTCCTGGCGCGCGCAGAGCTGGAACGCCGCCAGCACTTCGTCGTCGGTCGCATACGCGAACTCGATCCGGCCCTTGTCGCGATAGAATGCGTGCTCGGGTCCGACCGCCGCATAATCGAGTCCGGCAGACACCGAGTGCGTCAGCTCAATCTGTCCGTCGTTGTCCTGCAGGATGAAAGTCTTGCAACCTTGCAACACGCCGAGGCGTCCGCCGGCGAACCGGGCCGCGTGTTCTCCGCGGGAAATGCCATGGCCGCCCGCTTCGACGCCAAACATGCGCACATTGGCGTCCTGAAGGAAATCGAAGAACAGGCCGATGGCGTTGCTGCCGCCACCCACGCAGGCGACGAGTTCGTCGGGCAGGCGTCCTTCGCGAGCCAGGATTTGCTCCTTCGCCTCCTGTCCGATCACCCGGTGAAAATCGCGCACCATCATCGGATAGGGATGCGAACCGTAAGCCGTACCGAGAATGTAGTGCGTGCTCCGCACATTCGTCACCCAGTCACGCATGGCTTCGTTGATCGCCTCCTTCAGAGTCTTCTGGCCGGCCTCCACTCCGCGGACTTCCGCGCCCATGAGGCGCATGCGAAACACATTCAGCGCCTGTCGTTCCATATCGTGTGCGCCCATGTACACCACACACTCCAAACCAAATTTCGCACAAGCTGCCGCAGTGGCGACGCCGTGCTGACCGGCACCGGTCTCCGCGATGATGCGCTTTTTACCCATGCGCTTCGCGAGCAGCGCCTGCGCGAGCGCGTTGTTGATCTTGTGAGCGCCCGTGTGGAGCAGGTCCTCGCGCTTGAAGTAAATCTTTGCCCCACCGCAGTGCTGGGTCAGGCGCTCCGCGAAATACAATTCGGTGGGCCGTCCGGCAAATTCCTTCAAATGATGCCTCAATTCCTTCTGAAAAGCCGGTTCATCACGGGCTTTTTCGTAAGCCTTCGTGAGGTCGGAGAGCGCCGTCATCAGCGTCTCAGGGACAAATACGCCGCCATAGGCGCCAAAATGACCGGAATTGTCCGGCAACAAGGTGGGATTCGGAAGGACAGGAGCAGGAGTGGCGGTGGCGGGCATGGACCCATACCGATAAATTGCGCCTCGATCGAACGCAAACGGGATTTGTGATCGAAACCACGTTGAAAGGTTCTGCTCCGGTGCCGTGTTTCCTGGCAGCGTAGGTGGCGCGCTGGCCGCGCCACGTTCAGGAATCGTAGCGCGCGAGCGCGCTACCTACATACACGGTTTATTTGTGGGCGGGGTGCCCTCACCCCGCGA
>JBEHXD010000614.1:0-3645 GCA_048498875.1 Verrucomicrobiota bacterium | reverse complement strand
TGGTCGGCGTCACGCCGGCGGTAAACCGCGGGCAACAAATCGTAGAGACGGTCGGGATTTTTCATGACTTCACCTCGTTGAGGATCAGGGTGTCGGGAATGGCCGGAGTCAGGTAGACCAGTTCCGCCGGCAAAATGGCGTCGTCGGGGAAATTCACCGGAGTCGGATTGGGCCGCGCCAGTCCGGCATCGATGAATTCCCTGAGCTTGAGTTGGGTGGCGAGATGGGAGAGCTCGGCGGCGCTTGCACCTTCCGCCACGGAGTCGAGGAGGTCCAAGTCCACGTAGGCCACGCCGGCGACTCCCTGAATCACACGGATGACTTCGCTCCGGAACACCGGTTGACCCAACCGCTGATTTTCGAAATTGAACGTGTTCAGCAGGGTGGCCCGGATGTCAGAGACGACCGGTTCCCAAAGATAGTCGGGAAGAATTTTGATGCTGGCCGAGATCACCAGCAGGCGTAACCGCCGGACGGCTACCTGCAGCGCGAGGTAGGGATCGCCATTGGCCCGCAGGGCCTGGACGAGGTTCGCGTAAAGGTCCGAGGTGGAGTCGATGGGAATGTCCGCCGCCCCGGCGACGGTCACGTGGACCAGGTCGCGCCTTCCGTCCGAGAGGCGGGCGGCGCTGGCCTGGCCGATGCCGGCGAAGGTGCGCGCGAAATCCGCGTAGTCCTGGACCGAGACCAGACGGTCGAGGGCCAGGACGGCGAGTGGGGCGTTGCGCCGCGCCTGATCGCGGCTGTCGCGATCGGCGCCGCCGCTGGCCCGCAGCGGATTGATCACCGCCTTCACGTTGAGCGGCCGGGTCTGAAGCAGACTGATCTGGCCGGCGACAACATTGCCGGGCTGACCGATGCCATTGCGGTAGGTGGCCGTCACGTTACCGGACCCGGTGGGGAGGCGTGCTCCCTGGCGGCCGTTGCCGAAGGTGGCCGAGGTGGTGTCGTCGTCCGCGGTCTGCGTGACGAAATTCCGATCCTTGGCCCCGAGACCCGCGAGGGTGTCGGTCTCATGCCACTGGACGTTGTTCACGTAGACTTTGAGCGTGCTGTCCGTGCCCGAGGGATTCGAAGCGGAAACAAACGTGAGTGGTTTTTGTTTCAGGGCGAACTGCTGGAGTGTCTGTGCGCCGTCCCCGCTGCCGAGGATTTCCTGCCGGGTTTCACCGTGGGTGGCCTTAACCACGTTGCCGTAAACCGTCACGGTGTTGATGTCGTAGGTATAAGCGAGTTTGTTGGCCAGGGTCAGAATGGTGTGAACGGGGCGGGCCTTGGTCGAGATGCGCCACGCGGCAACTTTCTCGATGTTGATGTTGGCCCCTCTCACCGGGTCCCCGTTTTCATCGACGAGGAGATTAATGAAGTCGGGGAATTTCCCGAGCAGTTCGTCCGGAGTGGGAACGTAGGCGTTGACCCACAGACCGGGAACGAGCTCGACCGGGCTGCAGTATTGCTGATTGACGAACTCGGGAACGGGCTTGAAGGCGGCGGGAAGCGGCTGGGCGAGGGCACCAATGATCAGCCGATCCCCGTCCTTGTTGGGTTCAGTGACGAAGTATTTCGAGGTGAAGGGCGGATTGGGAAAGAGAGCCGCAGGCCAGGGAGCGCACGACGCGATCCGCGATCCCTGTTCGACGCCGGCAAGCATGACGAGTTCGCTGGCGGTGACACCTGTGACATTGGGAATGTCGGTGCGATCCCCCGACACGATGATCCAGCGGCCAGACTCGAGGCCATCATACGTTCCCTGCAACTCGATGGTCGTGCCCGCGACGTCGGCATCGATTGGCTCCTCCGCCAGATCCAGCATCTCGGTTTGGGCGTAGACTACGGTGCCGGACAATACTCCCGGTTGAGCGAGATAATTTCCCAAGGAGCCGTCGTTTTGCAGTTCACCGAGCCACGGAGGATCGATGGTCAGCTGCGTGACCTTGGCGCTGAAGCCTCCATCGCTGGTCTTCATCGCGGACGTCATTGCCCGGGTCACCTTGTGAAACGTTTGCTTTCGTCCGTCCAATTTGGCGGTCTTCGGACCGTCGGGATAGGTCCAGTTTGGCCGGTCAATCATGATCCAGCTCCCGCTCGTGATCTTGTCGTAAACGGCATCCAGGGCGATCTTGGCGGGCGGAACCGGGGCATTGGCTCCGGGGAGATACATGTCCTGCCAGTCGGGAGTGATCAGTGGCGGGTGATCAAAGTTGGTGATGAACGAGTCGCGGTCGACTGTCGCGTTAACGGTCGGATGAGAGGAGGTGGACTTACCCGGATAGTTGCCGGGAAAGAGTCCCGTTTTGACCCGGGCCGCACCCACGACGGTGGAATCGGCGGCGGTTTGGAGATTGGTCCAGGCCTGGTAAAGAGAAGGTGCGGCGGACGGGGTGAACGCGCCCAGCAGTCGGGGTGAAATGTCGGACTGGAGCGAAAACACCTGACCGGGCGAGCGTCCGAGGCGCAACGAATTTGCCGGCGGGAGGGATGCGGACCGGGCCAGCGACGAAACCACCGCGCCCAAACGAACGAGGGGGTTCGCGTTGATCAAATCGTTGGCCGGACGGATTTGCTTTTCCGCCGCCAGCGCGGACCGGGCCAACGCCTCAAAAATTTCCGAGACTTGAACGAGCCACGGTTCCAACCGGGTGAAGTTCCTTTTCGACGCGAGAGCCTGAAGTTCCCGCATTTGAGCGACGGCGGCACGGATTTGCGCAATGAAGGCCTGCGCCGTGTCCTCGGACTTCGGCTCGGTGGTGAGCAGGTCCAGCAAGCCCAACGGCGCGGTCAGCGGACTTTCCGGTGGCCGCCGCAGGATCGCCGCAATCCGGGCGGAGATGCTGTTGCCGTCATAGAGGGTGGTGGCGTCCAGATAAACATCCTGCAACAAACCGACGATCGTCAGATTGGCGGACACGATGGCGGGAGGAGGAATCGATCCGGACTGCAGAACCACTTCCGTGCGTTTTTGCTCACTCTGGACTTCGACTGTCTGCACGAAACGCAGCACCTGTTGGCCGGTCTTCGGTCCAAAAACAAACAACAGGGGGTCGCCGGGATTGAGGTTGGTCGAGATGCCGTTGAAATAAACCGCGGTGCGGGTGGTGAGGTCAGTGGCGAAGTCGAACGCGTTGCTTGAGCCATCGCTTAGCGTGAAAACCTGCGGCCGTGTCAGGCGGGGGCGCAGTGTGTTCCAGGCCGAACGGGCGTCCAGGTCGGACGAGGTCTCGAAGGATTGCGGCAACTGGCCGGGTCCGGGCACGCTTTGCGAGCGGCTGCCGGCGGGGATCAGGGTTCGGGTCGGCTGCGGGGGATTTTTGGAGCGGTCCTCGTCGAGGGTGTACGCGAGAAAGACCGAGGCGGCGACCCCGGGGCGGAACTTGTAGCCAATGAGGCGGGCGAGTTCGAGGACTGACCGGCGCTCGGTCGCGGTGCGAAGATAGCCTTCGTTGGCGATGCGCTCCTGATAGAACGTCAGCACGTCGGCCACCATCGCCCAGCCATCGAGCAGGGCGATGGACGGATCGGAGGGCTCGCGGGTGGTCAGCGCGGCGAGGGCGGGATAATCGTGTGAGGAAAGCCGCGCGATCATCGTCTCGAGGAAGGTCGCGTGTGTGCCGACGCGGTAAGCGAGGCCCGGCCTGCCGGCCCTCG
>JBEHXD010000613.1:0-3649 GCA_048498875.1 Verrucomicrobiota bacterium | reverse complement strand
GCCGAGCCTTGGGAGGTATCGAGGATGCGACCCTGGTCATCCTTGAGCGTGTAATGAAAGGTGAAGAGACGGCGATTCATGTTTCCTGGCGCAAAACGGCCAGAGGGGGATGATCACAGATGCCCCGGTTGGACAGCAAGCCCGTGGTGAGGGTCATCGCACTGACGACCGCCCAGCCTCCGGCCAGCACCGTGAAAGAGGGAATCGCCCACTTCACCTCGAAAACAAAATAGGCCAGCGCCCAGTTCGCTCCGACCGCGAGCACCGCACCCACCGCGGCGCCGAGCGTTCCGAGCGCGAGATATTCGGCGAACATGATCCGGTTTACCTGCGCCTTGGTCGCCCCCAAGGTTCGCAACAGCACACTCTCCCGCACCCGCTGGTGCCGGCCGATCAGCACCGCGCCCGCCAACACGATCGCCCCGGTCACGACGGTGAACAAGGCGAGGAATTCCACCACGAACGACGCCTTGGAATAAACCTTGTCCAGCGCCTGCATGATCAGACTAAGGTCGAGCGCGGAAACATTCGGCTGTTCCCGCACCACCGCCTGCTGGATCCGCGCCGATTGTTCGGCCGATTCGGCGCGCAGGGCCATCACGTGAAACTTCGGCGCATCGTCCAGCACGCCCTCGGGAAACACCACGAAGAAATTGGGCTGCATGCGCCGCCAGTCAACCTGCCGCAGGGAACCCACGCGTGTTTTCAACGGAATGCCTTGCACGTCGAACACGATCTCATCGCCCAGCTTCACCTGAAGATCCCGCGCCAGACCTTCCTCGAGCGAAATCGGCACATGCGTCGCCCCGGGTTCGGTCTGCCCCTCGAATTTTCCGCCGACGATCTTTTCGGTATCGCTCAAACGGTCGCGATAGGTCGAGCGATATTCGCGTCGCAACGTCCATGCGGGCACATGCGATTCGCCGGTTTTCAACAACTCCGCCACCTCGCGGCCTTTGATCGAGGAAATGCGCATCGTCACGATCGCCGCCTCCTGCCGCGCCGGCGCGCCATTCGCCTGCAAAATCTTTTTCAGCGGTTCCACCTGGTCGTCCTGAATATCGAACAACATGAGATTCGGACGGTCGTTCCCACCGACAAACCGCAACTGACCCAACAGCGTCTCGCGCGACAGATAGAGCGTCATCATCAAAAACGTCCCCATCCCGAGCGAAACCAGCAGCAGCGTCGTGCGATTGTTCGGCCGGTAAAGATTGGCAATGCCCTGCCGCCAGGCAAACGGCAGTCCCCGGGGCGTGAACCGCCGGGCCAGCCACGAAATCATCCGGGATACTCCCGCGAGAATGCCGAATCCCAGCAGCAACGCCGCCGTGAATCCCCCGCCCCAGCGGACGCGTCCCGTTTGCCACACGGCAAAGGCAAACACGACGCCGATGATCACCACAAAAAGCATCAGCTGCAGCCAGTCGCGCCGTTTGCCCCCGAGATCGACAAACGCCGAACGCAGGGTCAGCAGCGGCGAAACCCGCCGGATCTCGAGGAGCGGCAGCAGCGCAAACAGCACGCTCACCACCAGGCCGGCACCGAGCCCACGGCCAAAGGCCGCCCACGAAATGGAGAACTCAAACGCAAACGGCAGGAAGTCCTTCAGCAGCCCGGGCAACACCATCTGCACCGCAAGTCCGAGCAAGGCACCCACGCCCGCTCCCGCCAAGCCCAGCCCCAGACCTTGCACGAGATAGATCGAAAAACTTTTCCACGCGGAGGCGCCCAAGCAGCGCAGCACTGCGATGGTCGGCACTTTCAAACGGATGTGCGCCTGGATCGCACTCGCCACACCGATCGCCCCGAGGAAGAGCGAGGCAAAACCCACGAGGCTGAGAAACGAATTCACATTGCGGATGGACTGCCCGAGATCGCGCTTCCGCTCCTCAACCGTATCGAACCCGAGCCGTAATTCGCGAAACCGGTTGCGCAGATCGGCCACGAGTTTCTCGACATCGACCCCGGCGGGAAATTTGAAATACACGCGGTAGCGCGCGAGACTGCCCTCTTTCAGCAGCCCCGTGCCGGCGGCCGCATTCAGCGGAATGAACACCCGCGGAGCCAGGGTCGCCACCGCCGCCGACTCACCCGGGACCTCTTTGAGTCCGGCCACCAGGGTGAATTCCGTGCCGCCGAGCTTGATCTTGTCGCCAGGCTTCAAGCCAAATTGGATCATCAGGCTGTCCTCGAGAATCGCCGTCGCTGTTTCCGTCAGCGCGCCGCGCTGGCCGGCGGGCAGGGTCACGAAGTTGCCATAAAAGGGAAATCCGCCCTCGAGCGCGCGCACCTGGACGAGCCGCGTACGGCCATTGGCGCCGGGCACCACGAGCATGGAATTGAACGCCACCTCACGCGACTGCTCGCCGCCGAGCCCGGTGATGAATTTGGCGGCTTCGCCGTCGAGTTTGGCGCGGGAGGTGACCACGAGATCGGCGCCAAGGAGCGTCTTGGTTTGTTCCTCGATGGCCGTGCGCAAATTTTCGCGCAAAGACCCCACCGCCACGAGCGACGCCACGCCGAGCACGATCGCCAGCGAAAACAAAAGCAACCGCCGCCGGCTCGCCCGCGTATCCCGCCAAGCCATCTTAAAAATAAAATTCATGAGAAGAGGTCGCCCACGGAACACACCGAATACACGGAAAAATCAGAGTACAAAACGCTCATGTTCCACCTTGGGAAAGTGCCCGAAGTTTATTAGAAGCGCCACCCTCAGGCCTGTGGCATGCAAATAATTTTGAACCTGCGCGCGATGCTCGTCCGTCAAAGCCGATACAGCTTTTAATTCTACCAAGACTTGGTTGAAACAGATGAAATCAGCCACATAAGTTTTCTCCAGTTTGCGTCCCTTGTACCACAATGGTAGGACGACCAACGACCGGGCGGGTAGATTGCGAAGAGAGAACTCTATCTCCAAACATTCCTGATATACAGCCTCCAGGAAGCCGCAGCCTTTTTCTTTGTACACTTCAAAGCAGGCCCCGAGGATGGCGTAGGTTTCGTTCTCATTAATTAGCGTATTCATTCCGTGTGATCCGTGTGTTCTGTGGGCCCATTGTTTATTTGGTTGGTTGGTTTGACTGACTAAATTTTTTCGTCGGAGATTACCGCTCCGCTGCGGAGGCGGATGATGCGCTGGGTGCGGCGGGCGAGTTCGAGGTCGTGCGTCACCAGCACCAGCGTCGTTCCGCGTTCACGGTTCAGGCCAAAAATCAAATCCACCATCGCGTGCGCCGTGTCCCCGTCGAGATTTCCCGTCGGCTCGTCGCAAAACAAAATCCGCGGACGATTGATGAACGCCCGCGCCAGCGCCACGCGCTGCTGTTCGCCGCCGGACAGCTGCGTGGAATAGTGATCGAGCCGGTCACCCAGGCCCACCCGACGCAACAGTTCCTCCGCCTCCTCCGGTTTTACCGTGCCACCCCGCAGCTCGAGCGGCACCAAAACATTTTCCAGCGCGGTCAGCGTGGGAATGAGCTGGAAATTCTGAAACACGAAACCCACACACTCGTTCCGCACCCGCGCGCGCTCGTCCTCCGACAGCCCGCCGATCTCGCGGCCTTCGATCGCCACACTGCCCGACGAGGGCTGGTCCAGCCCCGCGCACAGGCC
The DNA here is from genome assembly GCA_048498875.1 of Verrucomicrobiota bacterium. Taxonomy (GTDB): domain Bacteria; phylum Verrucomicrobiota; class Verrucomicrobiia; order Opitutales; family Opitutaceae; genus Lacunisphaera. The sequence continues at coordinate 34 of JBEHXD010000613.1, read as the reverse complement.
GAGCAGAGTGGTCTTGCCGCTGCCCGATGGGCCC
>JBEHXD010000612.1:0-3657 GCA_048498875.1 Verrucomicrobiota bacterium | reverse complement strand
TCGCTTGTAATAATTATGACGTCTTCGACCTCGGCGGCAGGGGGTCGTGTGAAAAAATCCTCACGGCCGCCCGGGAGAAAAACGCCGACGTCATCGGGCTTTCCGGCCTCATCACTCCCTCGCTCGACGAAATGGTTTACGTCGCGAAGGAAATGAAGCGCCAGAATTTCAACCTGCCGCTGCTCATCGGCGGCGCCACGACGTCCGCCGCGCACACCGCAATCAAGATCGCACAAAATTACGATGAGCCTGTCATCCACGTGCTCGACGCTTCGCGCGTCATCGGCGTGGTTTCCCAGCTGCTCAATCCCGAGAACAAACCGAACTACGTGGCGGAAATCAAAGCCAAGCAGGAGCGCCAACGCATCGAGTTCGCCGACCGCAAAGGCGCCCGCAAGATGCTCACGCTCGCCGACGCCCGCGCCCGGCGTCAGCCCACCGATTGGGCCACGGTCGACATCCCGAAGCCCGAATTCCTCGGCACGAAACTATTTTCGAGTGAAACTCCGCTTCCTGCTCACTGTTCGTCGCTCACTTTGTCCGAAATCGCCGGGTACATTGATTGGGGGCCGTTCTTCTCCGCGTGGGAATTGCATGGCCGATTCCCGGATATTCTCACGGACGCCGTCGTCGGGGAAGAAGCCACGAAGCTCTATAAGGAAGCCCAGGCAATGCTCGCGCGGATCATCGCGGAGAAACGCTACGTGGCCAAGGCCGTCATCGGTTTCTGGCCGGCCAACGCCGTCGGCGACAGTGTCGAACTCTACGCCGACGAATCGCGCTCGCGCGTGGTGGAAACCTTCCAGTTTCTCCGTCAGCAAAACGAAAAGCCCGCCGCACAATTCAACCACTGTCTCGCCGATTACATCGCACCGAAGGACAGCGGACGTATCGATTATTTCGGTGGCTTTGCCGTAACCAGCGGACACGGCGTCGAAGATTTTGCCGCGGAATTCCGCGCGAAACACGACGACTTCAGCGCCATCATGGCCCAGGCCCTCGGTGACCGTCTCGCCGAAGCGCTCGCCGAACTGATGCACAAGAAAGCCCGCGATTACTGCGGCTACGGAAAAACGGAAAATCTGGAGATGAAGGACATCATCCGCGAAAAATACCGCGGCGTGCGCCCTGCTCCCGGCTATCCCGCGTGTCCGGATCACACCGAGAAACCCGCGCTCTTTGCTCTGCTCAACGCCCCTGCTGCCGTCGGCATCAAGCTCACGGAAAGCAACGCGATGTATCCCGCGAGTTCCGTCTCGGGGTTTTATTTGAATCATCCCGAATCGAAATACTTCGCCGTTGGCAAACTCGCGAAGGACCAGATCGAAGACTACGCCGCCCGCAAAAAACAATCCGTCGCCGACACGGAACGCTGGCTCGCGCCCTACCTCGACTACGAAACCTGAGCCCGGATTCCGCCCACGAAACACACGAAAGGACACGAAACAGAATCAAATTCACGAGTCTGTCATTCTGAGCAACGCGAAGAATGACAAAAGCCGGAGAACGACGAGATTCGCAGAACCGTCCAGTGCTTAACCTGCTCTGCCATGTCCACCGCCCAAACCCACTACGACCAGCTCCTCGGTCCGGTCTACACGTGGATGGCCGGTGGGTTTGACGCTGCCGTCGCGCGCAACCGCCAACAGCTCGCCGCGCTCGGAGTCGCATCGTGGCCCAAAGGATTGGCGGTCGATCTCGGTTGCGGTTCGGGCTTTCAATCCATTCCGCTCGCCGAAGCGGGCTACCGGGTGCTCGGCGTCGATCTGTGCGAGTCGTTGCTCGCTGAATTATGCAGCCACGCAGCGAACCTGCCCATCCGCACGGTTCGCGACGATCTCGCCAATTTCCCCAACCACCTCGACGTCGCGCCCGCACTGATCGTCTGTATGGGTGACACTCTCCCTCATCTTCTTCCGTCGAAGCCGTCGTCCAACTCCTCCGTGACGCCGCGCGCACTCTCGCACCAGGCGGCCGGTTAGTGGTCGGCTTCCGCGACCTCGCCACGCACGAGCTCAAAGGCATGCAACGTTTCATTCCTGTCCGCAGCGAAGCTGATCGTATCTTCACCTGCTTTCTCGACTACCAGCCTGATCACGTCGAAGTGAACGACCTGCTGTACACTCGCGCCAGCGACACCTGGCAATTCACCAGCAGTTCCTACCGCAAACTCCGGCTGAACGCCGCTCACGTGGGCCAGCTCGTGACCCACGCCGGATTGACGGTGGAGCACTCATCCACGGAACAGGGCCTGGTCCGCATCGTGGCCCGTTCCGCCCACCCCAACGTCAGCAATCGCTGATCGATCAAGCCGACGCGCTTTGCCCGGAAGCTCGCGCACAGTTCCGGCCGCAAGATCGCTCGCTTGCCTTCCGCCATGAGCGTGATGGATTTCACGCCAGCGATGGAATCAAACAATCCCGGATCCAACCGCATTTTGATCGCGGGTGGCGGCATCGGCGGCCTGGCCACCGCGATCGCACTGAAGCAACACGGGATCGAAACCCTGGTCTGCGAGCGTGCGCCCGAGTTGCGCGAGGTGGGCGCAGGTCTGCTGCTCTCTCCGAATGCCGTTCACGTTCTGGAACGACTCGGGATCCCCCCACAGGCAGTGACGGGGAGCAGGAAAATCGAGGACTGGCGAATCCTCGATCTCCGTGGACGCCCGCTTCAACGAATGCGGCCCATGCGTCACGACGGTACACCCGCACTCAGTCTCCATCGCAGCGACCTTCAACGGCTGCTTCTTTCCCAGCTCTCCCCCTCAGGGTTGCAGCTGGGATTTACGGTAACGGATTTGGCCACCGGATCCAACAGCGTCCAGGTGACCAGTCAGACCGGCGCGTGTCTCACGGGCACCGTACTCATCGGAGCAGACGGCCTCAATTCCCAAGTGCGCAAACTGCATTGCGACGACGGAGCCCCGCGTTTTTGCGGTTATACCGGATGGCGCAGCGTTGTCCCCTGGATTCCTCCCGGTTATGAGGGAAGCTGGCTGAGTGAATCCTGGGGCGAGGGAAAACGTTTTGGAATCTCCCCTTTGGGCGGCAACCGTTGTTATTGGTACGCCACCGCCAACCGGCAGACGGTGACACCCCGCGAAACAGAAACCACGCGAGAGGAATTGCTCGCGCTGTTCGGACACTGGCACCACCCGATCCCCGAACTGATTGCCGCCACCCCGCTGGGCGCCGTCACGCGAAACGACATCTTCGACCGCCGCAACCGACCGCCCCAAGGTCGCGGCCCGGTGACTTTACTCGGCGACGCCGCGCATGCCATGACGCCCAATCTCGGTCAGGGCGCATGCACCGCGCTGGAAGACGCATGGGTATTGGCCCGCGAACTTTCGCAAGCGTCGTCGCCCATTGAAGGACTGCGGCGCTACGAGCAAGCCCGTCGGTTTCGCACAGGTTGCATCAGCCAGGCGTCGCGCCTGCTCGGCCATGTGATCCAGTTGGAACACCCGCTCGCGACCGCCACCCGGGACATGATGCTGCGCCTCACCCCTGATTTTTTTAGCGACTGGACGATGCGTCCACTCTTTCGTTTCCGGGGTTGATCGTTTCCTTTGGTCCAACCGAAACCAACACCCACCCCGAGAAGAAAATTGCCGCACCTGCGATTGCCGGTGCGAGATGCCAGAGATTGAGATAG
>JBEHXD010000611.1:0-3664 GCA_048498875.1 Verrucomicrobiota bacterium | reverse complement strand
GGTTTCAGCCTGAGAGAGGTGGAAATTACTCAAGTAGGTAGTCAATCGGGTCAACGGTTCCACCGACGAGGAAAACGTGGCATCGAGTCTGGGTTTCCCTTGGGTCGCCCAAAGTTTTTCCAATGCGGCGACGGCCAGTTCGGCCTTCGAATCGAAGAAGTAATAAAAGCTGCCCTTCTTCACCTCAGCCCGATTGCAGATATCGTCGATCGTGACTGCGCCGTAGCTCTCTTCCCAAATCAGGGCGAGGGCGGCGTCTTTCAGTCTTTCGTCGGCGTCTGAGGTTCTTCCCATGCCAAAACCGATAGTTGACTATTTAGTCTAGTCAACTGGATTTTCGTTTTTTCCGGAAAAAACTTTCCCACTTTCGATTTCCCAAACGCACTTAGGCGATCGGTCAACTCAGGTGCACAGCAAATGCCCGTGGTGGCAAAATTTCATATCCGTCGTCAGATTCCCTTACACATATGCAGGGTAATTCCCTACGCCTAAAAAATTTAATTATCGCACATGATGTTAAACAAGAGCGATTAATGTCGCCGATAATAACGGCGGAAATCGTGGCATCCTCATTGCTAATGAGCAGGGACTCGGAATTCCCCGAACTATACTTAATGAAAACCATCAAATCACTGCTCACCCTGAGTGCGGTTTTTGCCGCGCTATTCCTCCGCGCCTCTGCGGGTTTCTACACCGATACCGACGTTCAGAACGTCACCCTTAGCGAAGGTGACTCGGTAACCGGCCAATGGTCCTATGGTCCGATTGGTGCCGGCGAAACGATCACGAAGATCGACACCTGGTTCAAATTCTCGAGCGAAGACTCCGAAACCGAGCAATTCCATATCGATCTCGGCGTGGGTGATGGCAACATCGATGCGAGCACCACGAGCCTGGTATTTAATTTCGGCTCGAACTACACGCTCAACTGGACGTTCACCAACAATGCGTCCTTGTTTGCCGACGCGGCGAACGGTCTGCTGAGCTACACGGTTACCGCTACCAGCAACAACAACCGCCAGTGGGAAAATGATTTCACCTTCAACTGGGCCAAGGTGGAAGTCACCACGGCCAAGAGCTCGGTTCCAGATGGCGCGACCACGATCGCTCTCCTCGGAATGAGCTTCATCGGTCTGGTCGGCATGCAGCGGAAGTTTCGCCTCGTGCGCTGAGCTGACTGCCAATTCAAACTTCAAACCCGCCTCATCAAGGGCGGGTTTTTTATTTGCCCAAAGCCAGGCATGCGGAAGTGGCGGCTCCAATTTCCCCACATTTCCAGTCGTAAACTCTGCTTCAACACCAGCGCCGGCCCGATACAGAATCAAGTCGACGCGTCCAATGCGGCGAGAGCGCGGTCCAACGACTGGGCCACTATGGGCTTGGTCAAATGGACATTGAAACCGGCGTCACGGCTTCGCTCCACATCCTCCTCCATGCCATATCCCGTCAGCGCGATCCCCCGGATATCGCCGCTTTCCTTCATCTCCTTCATCAACTCGAAGCCGTTGCCATCAGGGAGGCCGATATCGGAAATCAGGACGTCGAAGTTCTGCCCCGTGAAAAGTTTCCTCGCCGCGGCCACCGAGCCCGCGGGTGAAACCTCATAACGCCGCGCCTTGAGCAATGCGGCCAGCGCCACGCGGCTGGGCTCGTGATCCTCCACCAACAGCACTTTGCGCCGGGTGGGAGCGGAATTGGCCGCCGGCTCGGAAGCGGGCGGTGGGACACCGTCGGAGGCCGGTGCGGGGAACGCCGGCTCATCCGCCGCGTCGGGAAGAAGCGGAAGCTCCACGGTGAATGTAGATCCCCTGCCCGTCCCTTCGCTCTTCGCGATCAACCGGCCGCCATGCAATTCGACCAGGCTTTTTGAAATGGTAAGTCCGAGCCCAAGCCCGCCGAAACGATGGGCTCCGCCCGGGCTCGCATGGTCGCCCTGGGCAAAGGCGTCATAGATCCGGCTGATTTCCAAGGCGGACATGCCAATCCCGCTGTCGGCGATCGCAATCGCGACCTTCCCCGCCTCCTCATCGACCTTTTCGGTGACCGTGATCACCCCTCCGGCAGGAGTGAACTTTACGGCGTTTTTCAGCACGTTCCAGAAAACCTGCTGCATGCGCACGACGTCCGCCGCAACGACCAGATGCCGGTGATCCAGGTGCACCTTGAAGTCGATCCGCTTGTTTTCAATTTCCCCGCGGATCGTCGCGATCGCATCCGCAATCATACGATGCAGTTCGACGGTCTTGAAATCGACGGACATCTTTCCGTGTGTGATCTTCGTGAGATCCAGCAAGTCGTCGATCAGGCGCGCCTCCAGTTCCACGTTCTTCCGGATGGCCGCGAAATGCGCCCGGGCCTGTTCGGGAAACGCCGGATTTTCGGCGGCTTCGCTGGCCAGCAGCAGCACGGGATTCAGCGGCGTCCGCAATTCATGCGAGAGCGCCGCGAGGAAATTATCCTTGGCCTTGCCCGCCCGCTCCGCCGCATCGCGGGCTTCGCGCAACGCCGCGGTTCTCGCCTCCACGCGAAATTCCAGTTCGTCGTTGACCGCCCGCAGGGCCTTCTCCGCCGCCGTCCGCTGTGCGATCTGCTGCGCCAGCTCCCCGTTGCTTTTGCGCAACGCGTCGGTCTTGCGGTAGAGGTCGACAAACACCGCCACCTTCGAGCGGAGCACGCGGGTGTTCGCGGGCTTGGTGAGATAATCCACCGCGCCCACATTGTAGCTGTCGATCATGCGCCGCTCGTCGTCGTGAAACGCCGTGAGAAAAATAATCGGGATGTGCTGCGTCCGCTCGCGCTGCTTGATCAGATGCGCCAGCGCGATGCCATCCGTTCCCGGCATCTGCACGTCGAGAACAATCACCGCAAACTCATCCTGCAGGAGGGCGAGCAACGCCTCCTCCGCCTTGTTCGCCCGCACAAAATTATATTCGGGCGATTGAAGCACTCCTTCGAGCACCTCCAGATTTCGCGGCTCATCGTCGACGAGCAGGATGTTGACGGGAGGTAGATTCACAGGACTCGAAGTGACGGCGAAAAGCGGAATTTATGGAAATAAAAAGAAAATCGGGAACAAAACGCCGCAATTGGGCAAAGCAATTCCTTCACCTGTCAAACGGCTCATTTTCAGACCACAGTTTGTTTGCGTGGTTCGCACCTATTAGCATGGTTCGTGCGGTGTTTTCCAAAAACTTCCTCATCGGTCAGCGCATCGGCCTGAGCTTCTCCGTCTCGGTTGTCGCCCTACTGATCATCGGCTTCTTCAGCCTGCGCAACTTCTACACCCTCCAGTCCGAATCTGGCTGGGTGAATCACACCATCGGGGTGATGTCGGAGCTGCGCCAGTTCAATGATTCCGTTTCGCGCATCGAAGGTTCCTCGCGCGGTTATCTGCTTTCCGGCGACGAGGACCTGAAAAAGGAATTCACCGAGCAGCAAGCCGCCGCCGCCGCTTCGCTCAAAAATCTCCGCGCGCTTATGGTGGACAACGCCCATCAGACCTCGCGCCTGGATCAACTGGAATCCCTGCTGCAGCGACGCACCGAATTCTCCAAGAATCTCATCGCGATGCGCGACCAGGGCTCCGTCCGGAACGATCGGGGCATTGCCGCGGTGATCGGTGGCGGGCAAACCGCGTCGGAGGAGCTCCGGGCGGTTTCGCACG
>JBEHXD010000610.1:0-3665 GCA_048498875.1 Verrucomicrobiota bacterium | reverse complement strand
GCCCGCGCTGCGGCCACCGGCGGTACGCGCGACAACGACCTCGTGGCGCAGATAGTAAGATTGAGAATGAGATTGGTCCCGCGACCGACCGACGTGAGATAAATGGAGAAAAGTTGGGCGGGTGTTTTTATCCGGGTGTCTTCAGCTGGGTGATAAAACCAGCCGGGTCGGATTGAGACGTCGGTTTCGACGGGCATCCACTGTGCGCCGTGACGGTCGCCGTTTTCCAGTCGTTCCGCCTGGCCCGGGAAAAACCCCGCGGCATTGATCGTCGCCCAGCATGGGTCCCCGGCCACACCCTTCTCGTTGCCGACCCACCGTGCATCCGGCCCCGCATCACTGAAAATCACGGCCTGCGGCTGCAGCTCGCGAACGATCTTCCAGGTGTTGGGCCAATCGTAGTAAGTGGTTTTGTCGATGGTGCGTTTCTCCCGGGCGCCGCCGTAGTAGCCATCGCCGCCGTTGGCGCCGTCGAACCAGATTTCGAATACCGGACCGTAGTTCGAGAGCAGCTCGGTCAATTGATTCCGATAATAAGTGAGGTAACCGGCCTGGCCGTAGTCGGCGCGGTTTCGATCCCATGGGGAAAGATACAATCCGAAATGAATGCCCTGCCGGTGGCAGGCATCGGAAATTTCGCGGACGATATCACCGTGGCCATTCTTGTACGGAGAGTGTGCGATGGAATGGTCGGTAAACCGGCTCGGCCAGAGGCAAAAACCATCGTGATGCTTTGCGGTCAGCACGATTCCCCGCAACCCCGCCTCCTTCACGGTGCGCACCAGCAGATCGGCATCGAAATCCGATGGGGCAAACAGCGCCGGCGATTCATCCCCGTAGCCCCATTCCTTGTCGGTGAACGTGTTTATCGTGAAATGCACAAATGCATAAGCCTGCAACTCATGCCACTTCAGTTGTCGTGCACTGGGTGTCGCTTCAAAGGGCTGCGGAGGCGGCGTGCCCGCCCGCAAGCAGCAGGCCGCGGATCCTATGAGGATGAGTGTACGGAGAAACCGGCGCACTGCCGACAACTTGGGCCACGATGCAGACCTGACAAGGGGATTTATCTTTCAGTTCCGCCGACGGGAAAGCGAGCGCCAGCCCGTGAGGCCAAGGGCCAGGACCAGACCGACCGTGCCGAGTGGGGGAAGCGCGGGAACGTCGCTGCCACCTGAAGCGGTCGAAATCGTCAGGGTGTACGCGACATTTGCGTCCGGCGAACTGCCCACGGTGGGATCGTCCACGTTGATACCGATGCTGTAGATGGGCTTTGAAGTCTGGCTCAGCACGGTGCCGGCTTTCAAGTAGAGAACGTTGCCACTGATCTGGAATGAGCCGGCATCCGCGCCGGAGAGAAAGAGAGTGTTGGAACCCAGGCCATCATCGGTGACGGTGATGGTCGCCAGCTGAATCGGGCTCGCGGTCGGAGTGTCCTCGGGCAGGAGAGTCACTGCGCTGGTGAGGATCACGGCAGTCGGTGCCTGATTGACCGGATCGTTGTCGGCGATGGTCACGGTCGCAGCGGCAGGGGAACCAACATCGTAGCTGCCGGTATCGCCCAGCGTCAGCGTAACCGTCTCGGGCCCTTCCACCACGGCGTCGTCGACGGGAGTGATGGTGAGATCGACCGAGGATTGTCCGGAAGGAATCGTGGCCACGCCGGTCAGGGTGGGGCTGTAATCCGCGCTCGTCGCCTGGCCGGAACCCGTGGCAATCGTGTAGTTGACGGTCAGTGACCCGATGGTGCTGCCGGTGCGGCTGATCCGGAATGTGCCGGAGTCGTTGCCGGTCTCCGCGGCATTGGGATCGGTCGCAACGATTGATACCATGGGAGTGGATGAGGCGCCGATGGTCCCCGGTGAACCGATTTCGGCGGGGTCGTTGACGGCCGCGAACGCTCCATTGATTCCGACTGCGCTCAGGGTTGAAATCGTGGCGTTGTTCAACCCGGACGCGTTGTTGAAAGTCGGATACGGACCGGCGGGCGAATTGCCGAAAACCACGTTGGCTTGAAGGACGCCCATGCTGTTATAAAGATTCAAGGCATCGCCCCCGGTGCTCAAGCCCACGCCGGAGCCGGTGTAGCTGCCGACCTGAAGGTTGGCGGGAGGGTTGGAGCCAAACCACACGCTGAGAAACGAGGCCCTGGTGGTGGCGGGAGTCGCAGTCTCGATGAAGATCACCGATTCACCCGGGGCGATGCTGGTGATGCCGTTCAGCGCCACCGCCGACCCGAACGAGTTCGAATTATCGTCCACTTTCCATCCGGTGATATTCGCCGCGGCCGTGCCGGTATTTGTCACTTCAAACCAGTCCGCCCCGACCGGACTGTTGCCGCTGGACCAGGGGGCCACTTCCGAAATGATCAGACTCGCAGTTCCGCCGGTGGACGCAGATACGGTCAGCGTAAAGTTGGTGTTGGCGTCGGGGCTGGCACCGATCGTGGGATCGTCCACGTTGACCGTGACCGCGTAGGTTGGCTTGGTTGCGGAGTTGAGGGGAGTTCCCGCCTTGAGGAACAAGGCGCTGCCGATGACCTGGAAGGACGCGGCGTCGGCGCCGGACACGGTGAGGTTGTTCGTGCCGAGACCGTCATCAGCGATGGAGATGTCCGCGACTTTTACCGCCGTGGCGGTGCTGGTGTTTTCCGGGATTGAGGAGACGGTATTGATCAGCGAGATGCCGGTGGGCGCTGCGTTGATCGCGGTGGAATGGGCGTACACCCAGAGTTGCGGGTGGTTCGCGTCGCCCCCGCCGTTCTCGTTGGCCACGTAGAGAAAGCCGTCACGGTCCATGGTGACGCCTTCCATTGTCATGTCAGGCACGCTTAAGGGGCTGCCCGCGTCGGCGACGATGTCAGCCGGCTGGAAACCACCCCGGAACGGTCGCTGTTGATGATTTGACCGGACTCCTGGCTGATGATGAGCAGATGGCTTGAGTCGGGTTGCCCGGCGAGCGAAGGCAGATTTGAGAGGGCAAAGACATCGGAAAAGTCGGACAGGCTGGCGAGTGCGGGATCGAAGAGGTCGGTCGAACTGGTGGCCGTTGGGGAGCCGTTGGTTGCGGTCAGGGCATTAAAATCAATCCCGGTTTGAAAAATGGATTTCGGATCCTTTTCCTTCACGCAGATAAATCCACCGGTTTGCGGGTCCCAGCAGATACCCTCGAGCCCGATGTTCCCGATGGTTGTGCCAAGCTTGACGGTTTTTGCGCCGCTGCGGTGCAGGATTCCACCCGCGACATAGGTAAAGCGATTGGCCTGGCGATCGCGCTCTTCCATCAAAACAAATTGGCCGCCTCCGATATAGGTGATCCCTTCCGTATCGTAGAAATCGGTGCCTTGGGGACTGTTGCCCTGGGCCAGGGTCATGGAGTCGATCAACTGTCCGGTTTTGGTCACCTGAACGACCGAGGTTCCACCATCGCCGACGATGAAAAGTGTATCCGTATTCCAATTATACGTGACGGATGAGGCTTCCTGGGCCAGCAGGCTGTTGGCGGGGTGGGCGGTGCGCGTCGGTTCGGGCAGATCGTAGCGTCCCACGCGGACGTAGGTCGAAAGGTCCACGCTGGTCGGCGGAGTCGCGTGTGCGGCGAGGCCCAGCAGGGCGAGGCTGGCGGCAATGACTTCCACTTGCCGGCGAAACCGGCCGGGCTTGAATTTC
>JBEHXD010000609.1:0-3674 GCA_048498875.1 Verrucomicrobiota bacterium | reverse complement strand
CGCTTGTCCTGCACTTGAAAATTATATCTTAATCTCCCGTTCCTCCTGTCCAACCAACGGGGTCCACCTCAGTCTGCCCGGATCCAAATCTTCCCGTTCAATTCTCGAAGTGGCAAAGCCTCACCTTTTTGATCTACCCAAGACGAGCGGGTAAAATAGACTATCTTCTTGTTTCCGTCGTTTGAACGCATGCCAAACATCCAACCAGGTGGAATACTGCGTATGAGTACGTCGAGACTGGTCGTAACCTCTAAAGACAACGATAATATTTTAGTTCTCGCAGGTAGCGCATCATCACCAAACTCCACGGAATAACTACTTGGTGTGTCCGTCACGGTGTTTGCCCACAGTGTAACCACCGAGAACAAAAACAGGATGGTAGTAAGGCTTCGTGACATGGTTTTTGCCGAACGTTTAAGATGAGCCACGCGCGCAGCGCGTTGGCTCTGGCGCCTGGTTGGGCTCTTCTGGGAACGGTCCATAAACATCGAAGCCAAGTTCGACGCCGCGACTGCCGAGAGCAACGAGCGTCGCCGGTGTGAGACTCAGACCTTCATTCCACTCCTTCATGAATAGACCGAAGAAAATATCCGCGCGGTGACGCTGCATGATGGATCGCCAAATCTCTATATCACTGGAGAGCTTCGACAGGATCTCGCCAATCTGCGCGTCGGGATCGCTGGGCTGTCGATCGGCCGCTTCAAGACTCCACATTCCAATTCGTGCGATGCGCTCCTTGCCGCTGGTAGGGCTGCGAAAAACTTCACCTTTCCGTTGAGCTTTGGTCGGCTCGCAACCGAGGAGGCGCGTGATTTCTTCAGGGCGCAGGTCGTCGCCCATGATTCTCAACGTCACAACTGATCTATCGATGGCTGGCATTTTTTTCTTTCGCCCAACGTTCAAGATGAGCCACGGCTTTGGCTGGCGCGGGGCGTGCGTCAGCACGACACGTGACAGCCAAAGACGTTGGCTCTAGCGCCTGGTTAGGCGGAATTTGGCTTTTCATACTCGTGTAATATACTTGGCCTGAATATTTGAACATGTCAGCACAAGCGCTATTGCTATTCGGGAGAGATAATCTCGAACCGAATATTATTCTTCTGTCCAACGACGGCGATCTCTTCGGCGCTTAATTCGGTATCAATCGAGGCCATGCCTGCGACGTGTAAAAGGTCTGCGACGACTTTGTACGGCTTCAGATTCGCAATACGCGCCAACTCACCTGCTCGTATCGGGACTCGCACCTGTACCGTGCGCTCGCGCTTCCATTCTTCGCCGTCGTAGGTAGACATGGGTTTTTGTCTAACGTTCAAGATGAGCCACGCCGCTTTAGCGGCGTTGGCTCTGGCGGCTGGTTGGGCTCTTTCTTCATTTGGCTTTTAGCGGCAACGGCGGATCACGCAAAACAACGGCAATGATCTTCTCTTCTTCTTCAGAGATATGGCCGGAGCACCGGATCTGGAGAGTGGCGTCGGAATGTTCGTAAGAAAGCACGAGCTGATAATCTTTCTTTACTAAGAATGCGCAGCCTCCTTCCGGATTCCACCGGGGCTCGTGGACGTCGGCACTAACATCGAACTTCAACGCGTCGCGTAGACGCACAAACGCGGCTTTAAGAGCGCGGTCGCTGACTCCTGGTATCTTCAAAATCCCTGTGGCGATCATGGAGAAAGCATTTTGCCCAACGATTACGATGAGCCATGGCCGGGCGCCAGCCCGGACATTGGCTCTGGCAACTGGATCGGCTCCTTCTTCAAGGGATGCGAGAAAGCGATCGCTCAAACGATGCCCACTCTTCGAGAATGGGGATACGCTGCCGCATCGCGTCAACGACAGCTTCGGCTGTACCGTCCCACTCATTCAAGTCGTCGAGCGCCTGCCCAACTGCCGTCCGCAAGCGAATGACGTACTCGGGCTGATCTGCCCAAGGAAATGTCCGGACCCGAAGCAAAGCCGCCAGCAACCCAAACAACGTATGATCTTTTTCAAGATGCTTGATAGCCGCCGGAACCAGGAATTCCTCTCCCATGCCCATCTTCATCACCTCCCAGAGGCCATCTGGGGTGAGCTCGTCGATAGGGATGGATAGCAACCGGTGCCGCTGAGCTACTCCGCTCGGCAAAGAGGCATCTTCCTCAGCGACGGGCAGATTTAGAAGGAATGCTAGACTCTCGCTCTTCGTCTTCATCTTTCCGCCGATCGTTTCAGCTCAGACACGGAGGGGTGCGCAGCTCCCCGGAGTTGTCTGTGGCGTTTGGTTGGCCCTTTTTCATTTTCGGGTGAGACCTTTTACGAACGCTTGAAAGGTCTCAAGGTGATCTTGGGGGGCGACGCCAAGTCCTTCGATATAGATGGTGACCAACTCACGCTTCATGAGCGAAAGATAACCGGAAAACACTCGGCCGGTCCGCTTCACGCCGCCGGAATAGAACATCCCGAACTTGCCCTTGATATCGAAGGGCGGCTCAGACTGCACAAAACAATCCGGCGAACCTTTCTTTTCTGCTTCGAGCCTGAGCTGGCAGAGCCGCTTGAAGTCTTCGAAGGAAGCATCGGCTCCGAAACGCATGATAGAAATGGTCGCATACTGACGCTCATCAGATGATCGAAGCGTAAGACGATCGTCCTCTCTCTTCACTTCACTCCAGCCGGTCGGCGCGCTGACATCGACGGTGCCAATGCCGAAATGTTGCTGGGCGGATGCGGTTCCGCTTAGACCGACTGCGGCTGCGATTGTCGAGAGGATGCGATTCATGGAAAGTCTTGCGGCCAACGTTTAAGATCTGCCGCGGCGGGGCGCAGCCCCGACGTTGGCAGTGGCGACTGGATCGGCTCTTTTCGCGTGAGCAAGCGGATTGTCGACTGGAGCAGCTCTGTCCCATACATGCTTCTGTCCTTCAAACAATCGACTGTGCATCCAACTGATGGGATAAAAAACATCATAGAGTGTTCTTTCTGCGAGGTCCGATCTTCCTTCGAGATATTGGAAGTAAAACATATTTCCGGCTGACTTCCGCTGTGAATATAAAATGCCGTAGGTGGCCACATACGCTCCGACGAAAATCAGAATCAAAAAACTCAGTTGAGGCCTCTTCATCTTCTTCTGCCGATCGTTTAAGATCTGCCGCGTCGGGGCGCAGCCCCGACGTTGGCAGTGGCGACTGGATCGCCCTTCTTTGATTGGAACCTTTCGTCCGGAACCTTCAATATCTCCAGCTCTTCAAGCGCACACACGCCATTGCCACCATCGAGGAACCTGTAACCGATGGTTTTCAGTTTAGGCGTCTCCTCTGCTTGGATCACAATCACCGGTGTCTCTTTTTTTTCACTGTGGAGAATCGCGCATGCTGGTAACGAAAGTGGTATCGGCTTCAGTGTGCTCTGGTCTCCCTCAATGTAGAAAGCCGCTCTTCCTTCTTTCACGTCCACCGCGGATGCAATCCGGCCTGAGATACAGGGCGTGGCCTGCCAGTTCTTCATGTCTATCGGACCCCAAAGTTTGTCCTTTGCGATAGACATTGCGGGCAGCAGTCCGAGGAGAAGGAAAGTGAGTCGATACATTTTCTTCCGGCGATCGTTTGAGGTCAGACGCGACGGGGCGCAGCCCCGGAGTTGTCTGTGCCGACTGGATCGGCCTTCTTTTTTATGGACTGGCTTTTCTGCCAGCGCTTCCG
>JBEHXD010000608.1:0-3680 GCA_048498875.1 Verrucomicrobiota bacterium | reverse complement strand
GGCCCGCAACCTTCAAAGCCTTCGCGCAACAAGCCCGAGCGATTTCAATTCGACTCGATGGATACGCTTCCGTATTGGTACGACCGGGCGTGTGAACTATTTGGAATGTCTAGGGATGATTTTTGTAATCATGCGGAACAATGGATTTGCGATGAGTGGCGGTTCACCGGAAAGGTGTGGGAAAATGATCCAGTCCGCAAGTGGATGGGGGGCGATCATGAGTGGCAGTTGCGTTCCCATCGGCATGGTAGTCAGCCAACCATTGAGGACCTGCAGACACATCTAGAATTGAATGCGATGTTTTGCGTGATGGGTAAATTCGCACAATATGCGAAGGTCACACGTTCTGCCTATGATGATGTCAGTGACACTTGGGAATACTGGCTACAGCGGTGGGATTTGACATCGAATGACGTATGGCTTGCGGACCAGAAGCAGAACACGCCGTTAGAATTGAAGTGCTGGAAACCGATTGGCTTAGAATATGCTCAGGTACTTCCGCCAATTCAAGATCAGGAATTCGACGACTATCTGGGCATAACGAATCCACCACACGATGGTTTTGTACTCGCATACTGCAATCAGGACAGGCATCATTACAGCACCACCGAAGATCTTCATGTTTATTCGGCGATTGTGGCTGAGGATACGTCAGGTGCGCTGTTGCGCGCATTTGCCAATTCCGATGATCCACATGATTATCGAATTCCATTGTCGGGCGATGAATTGCAGTTCGACGAGCATGTTGGTGGAGCGAACTTTCGCTTGCAAGCATGGATTACCGAAATATTTTCAGATCGAGAGGGAATCGATGAAGATGATCCCCAACGCTACAATCTAGCAAAGCGGCTAGTATTTCCGGATAGGCGGCTTAGAGATGCACTGAAATTGCGTCTAAACGAAGACCGTACAGTGGCTCGCTGCAAAACGTCTGGAAGATTTTCATTTGTCGAACGATGGAGTGATGTACCCCGGTCCAGTCGGCATTATGAATTCGCGTCGGAGGGTCTGCGGCTCTGGTTCCACAAGGAAACGGCGCTCCGCTACTTGAGGTCAACTCGAAGCGCGTGGTTGGTGAAGTGTTCAATTGCAAGGAGAACGAACAGTGAATCGTGGAAGGATCGGCAAGTCCAAGAAGCGACGCGTCTCTACCTCTTCAAATCGGACGGCAAAATCGAATCAGCCATCGGACGTCCTCGCGCTCGGTCAAAAACTGATTTCTGAGCTTGGACTACAATCGAGCGTCGACACTCTCGCAAAGTGGATGGCGCATTACTTGGCGGAGCTAATGCTCGATGCTGAATCAGCTCCACGCAAAACACGCCAGGCTGTGAAAAGAAACTGCTTCGCGATTATTGAACGCCTTTGGGCCATGCGAGCTTCGCTTCCCCGAGGTGCCAAGCCTCTAGGGAGGATTGACGAGGCCATTGCGGCGATAGCTGGACTGGTAAAGGATCAAAGAACAATTCCGGCGGCACTGAGGGAGGCCGGAAATATGGCAACTAATCCGTGGCTAGAATTTGCCATCGACTCTTACTTCGCGGAAAAACGCATGTTTGCTATCACGTATTTGACCGCCGTTCTGGAAATGCGATTTGACCAAGAGAGAGAATGGGTCGCCAATGTCGGTGGAAGGCTTTCAGATACGGAACGCGGCCTGATATCAATGCTCGACAACTGGCTGAATGAAAAGATCATGTTCATTTCCGCCGAGTCAACCCAATCGGTTGCGGATATCGCTCCGAACGAACGGGGCGAGAAGATTCTGAAGGAATTAGAGTCATTGTCTTTGAAACAACAGGAGGCAATAGGAAAGCTACGATCGGCTCTAATAAGTCAAACTACAGATCCGCCGGAAAATGCGTAAGCGTCTGTGACGGGTACTTTCTGTTGATCATCATTGGGTGATTTCGAGAGTAACAGGGAGGGTGGAGGCGCGGCTTTCGGGTTTGTAATATTCGTAGGCATTTGCAGGTGAAGTTTTAATTTTGACAGGGATGAGGGCGTGGAGCGTGTAGGGAAGGGAAAGTGTGGTGCCCGGGTTGAGGGTGCGGATGTAGACGATGATCTGGCGGTTGGTGACCTGGTATTTTTCGATGAAGCCTTTGATTTGGAGAGAGTCGAGCGGGGAAGTATCGGGCGCGAAGCCCGGGGGGATGGGAAGGTCGGCGATGAGCATGGGGATTGTTTGTGTGGAATTGTTTCGCAGGTTGGCGATGACGGGGAGATCATTACCCAGGGGCAGGTGGTTTTGGGCGTAGTTGAGGGTGATTTCGAGGTCGCTGTGTGGCGCGGGCGGGGGATTGCCGGGAACGTTGTACCTGAGGGTGATTTGGTAGGCGGAGTCCGTGGGGGTAAGGGATGTCATTCTTAGGGATCGTGGGCCGGGTGAAAGGGTCGAGGTGATGTCAGCTGCGCGGTGGGTGGGTCCTGAGGGCCGTATCTAGGTGTTACTGGCAGGGAGCCTTGCCAGCCGGCGAGGCGTCCGGAACCAGATTTTCGATACTTAATTGAGTTAGGCTGTGAAATCTCCGGGGCTGGGACGAGTCAAAAGTACAGGGCAAGTTCAATGTCTGTAAGCAGGGACGCCAGAGCCATATACTCTCGCGCCCCGCCTTGCATTTTGCGCCAGGACCAAACGCAAAAAATCCTTCAATCCATTGAAAAACACTACGCCAACCTATTACCTGATTTGGACGCGGTCCCAATACGGATAAGAGAAGAGGTTCATCATGCCGACCCGGTCGTCGTGCGGCCGGAATGTCCGCTTCGAGAACCGCCACTCAAGAGGCTCACCAGCGTCTCATCACCTCAAGGAGTTCTACTTGTCCACTACCGCAGCCATCGTGTCTTCCCGCGAACTTGATTCACTTCTCACACGATTCATTGATCCCCTTTACCGGGGCGATCGTCCCGCCACCCGCGCCATTCTTGCTGAAGCATTTGAGAACGGCATTCCCGCCGAACAAGTTGTCACCACTATCATATGGCCAACCATGGATAGAATCCTGGAGCTTTATCGTTCCGATGGCATCACCACGGGCACCCATCACATGGCGGTGCGCCTCCTGCGCATGCTCTATGATCAGATCTCCTTGCGACTCTCCCGCTCCCCAGCCAGCGGACGCGTCATGCTTGTCATCTGTTCCCCGGGCGAGCCTGTGGAACTGGGTGCTCAAATCACCGCCGATCTGGCCGAAGCCCACGGCTGGACCGTCCACTTTGCCGGCGGAGGTGTCCCCAACGACGAAATCGTCGGCTGGATAGGCCAATTGCAGCCGCAGGTGCTCCTGGTCTACGGCACTGTTCCCGCCGGCGTGCCGATGGTTCGCAACCTCATCGATTTGCTCCACGACGTCGGCATTGGCCCTAAAATCCAAATCATCTGCTCCGGCGGCGTCTTCAACCGCGCCAAAGGCATCGCTGAAGAAATCGGTTCTGACCTCTTTGCCCCCGATCCGTTGACGGCATTGGCCATGCTCGACTCGCTCCCGACGACGCGAGCCACCGCGGAGCAGCAAACTGTTGGACGCAAAATACGCTTCAAAAAGAAAAAGGCCGCCGCCTAAGCGCATCAATCCATCTCCCTCGTCACCGCCGTAACCATAGCTAAGATACCTGCTCGTATTGCCGCGGTTCGCGCGGGGCAGGGTCCAGGCCGCGCCGAGCATGCCGGCTGC
>JBEHXD010000607.1:0-3687 GCA_048498875.1 Verrucomicrobiota bacterium | reverse complement strand
AGCGTACGACCGGTGGTAGAGCCCTGTCGGCCCTTGAAATTGCGGTTGGACGAACTTGCGCAGAGCTGGTCGCCGATGAGCTTGTCGGGATTCATCGCCAGACACATCGAGCAACCCGCCGCGCGCCATTCGAAGCCGGCTTCGCTGAGAATCTTGTCGAGACCCAGCTTTTCGCACTGAAGCGCGACGATCTGCGAGCCGGGCACCGCGATGGCCTTGATGCCCGGGGCGACCTTGCGGCCCTTGATGTATTTGGCGACTTCCTGGAAATCGGACAGACGTCCGTTCGTGCAGGAACCGAGAAACGCGACATTGATCTTCGTGCCCTTGATCGGAGCGCCGGGCTTCAATTTCATGTACGCAAGCGCCTCGTCGATGCCGGCCTTCTCGTCGACCGACGTGGTTTTCGTCGGATCGGGAATGGTTTCGGCGATCGAGATACCCTGGCCGGGATTGATGCCCCACGTGACCGTCGGCGCGATGTCAGCGGCGTCGATTTTAACGACATCGTCGTAATGACAGCCCGCATCCGACGCAAAGGACTTCCAGCGGATGACCGCCGCATCCCAATCCGCGCCTTTCGGCGAGTACGGACGGCCTTTCAAATACGCGAACGTCGTTTCATCGGGGTTCACATAGCCCACGCGTGCGCCGCCCTCGATGGACATATTGCACACGGTCATGCGTTCTTCCATCGTGAAACCGTCGAACACGCTGCCCGCATACTCGTACGCGTAGCCGGTGCCGCCGTTCACGCCGAGCACACGGATGATGTGGAGGATCACGTCCTTGGCATAGACGCCCGGACGCAACTTGCCGTTCACCTCGATGCGACGAACCTTGAGTGTGCCCAAGGCCATCGTCTGGGTGGCGAGCACGTCGCGCACCTGGCTGGTGCCGATGCCGAATGCGATCGCACCGAAGGCGCCATGCGTGGACGTATGCGAGTCGCCACAAGCGATGGTCGTTCCTGGCTGGGTGATGCCCTGCTCCGGTCCGACGATGTGCACGATGCCCTGCTTGCCGGTCGAACGATCAAAAAAGGTGATGCCGAATTCCGCGCAATTCTTGCGGAGCTCATCCATCATGGCCTGCGCCAGCGGATCGCTATAGGGCTCAACCAACTGATCGGTCGGCACGATGTGGTCGACCGTCGCAAACGTGCGATGCGGCATCAATACCTTCAAGCCCAGGTCGCGAAGCATCCCGAACGCCTGGGGTGAGGTGACCTCATGGATCAAGTGGGTGCCGATGATGAGCTGCGTTTGGCCATTCGCCAGCTTGCGGGCGGAATGGGCAGACCAGACTTTTTCGAACAGCGATTTGGGCATGGTGACAGGTGGGTTGAAAGGGAGTGGACGTTTAATCGAGACGCCGAATTTACCAGAACCTTGCCATAACGGGAAATACTTGTTTCGTGGCCTGTGATGCCTCGCGAGTATCAATATCCTTTCGAATTGCGTCACCTCGTCTACTTTCGGGAGGTGGCCCGCCAGCTGCATTTTCGCAAGGCCGCCGAGGCGCTGGCCGTCGCGCAGCCCGCCCTTTCCCGCAGCATTGCGCAATTGGAAACCGAGATGGGCGTGGACCTCCTCAACCGTTCCCGGCGGCGCGTCGAACTGACTCCCGCCGGACGGGCGCTGCTTGAACGGATCGAACCCCTGCTGCGCGCCCTCGCGGCCATTCCGGAAGACATTCGCGCCCTCGCCGGCGGCCAGGCCGGACAGGTGCGCGTGGCCTTTACCGGTCTCGCCATGGCGACCGTGCTGCCCGGAATTCTACGCGACTTCAACCGGCGCTACCCGGGTATTCGGGTTGAGCTGAACGAATCCCCCACCGCCGCCCAGTTCGAGTCGCTCAAGAACAATGAAATCGCCTGCGGCTTTTTTCATCCCAACGCCACGCTGCCGCCGGGCCTCGCGACAAAGTTGCTGCTGCAGGAAAAAAATGGCGTCCTGCTGCCGGTCGAACATCCGCTCGCCCAGGCGAAAAAGCTGCGTCTGCGCGAGCTGGCCGACACGCCTTTCGTGATGTTTCCCCGCGCACATAATCCCGGTTTCTACGACCGCGTGCTCGCCGCCTTCCAGCAAGCCGGCATCACCCCGCGCATCGCCGATGAAGTCTGGCCGCGCTCCAACGCCATCGGCCTCGTGCGCGCGGGCTTGGGCGCGACGTTCATGTGTCCCTCGGAAGCCCAGCACCTGCCCGAGGAAGTGGCGTTTCGCCCGCTCGACGGCCCGGCCCCGGAAAGCCGTCTCGTGCTCGGCTGGCGCAAGGATACCGCACCCGATCCCGCGCTGACCGCTTTCCTCGTCGTCGCGGGAGCAACCGCATGAGCCTGATCCGGGTGCGTTTTCCGGGCTATAATTCCCGATTTTGTCATTCTGAGCAACGCGAAGAATCCATGGCAACGGACGTGATGGAGCGGGCGGATGCATGGATTCTTCACTTCGTTCAGAATGACAAACCGGGTAAGGCCGCTTCGTGGCCTGGCATTCGAACGGACGGCCCAGCGGTCCCGCTACCCCGCTTCTTTTTAGTGTCATTTAACGCCGCTTCCTGACTAATTTGTCCGCCCTTTCCGACCGACCTTGGAATCCAAGACTCCGCACATCGCCCTTCTGTTCACGACGTTTCCGAAAACCTCCGAAACGTTCCTGCAACGTGATGTCGCTGCGCTTCAGGCCAAGGGATTGAAACTGAAACTGTATTCGCTCTGGGGCGGTGGCGGTGAATTCAACGGGCTGCCTGTGCAGAATTTCCCAAAGTGGCGGCTGGTTTGGGTTTTTGTCGGCATCATCCCGTGGAACTGTGTGCGCCGGCCGCGACTCATCCGCGATCTTTGCGAGGGACTGCTCACCCGCGGTGCGCCCTCGTGGCTGAATTTCTGGGAAAACATGCTCGGAGCCGGGTTCGCAGGAAGTTATGCCCGGCAGCTGAGCGAAGATCCGCCCGCGCTGGTACACGGCGCGTGGGCGGGTGCGCCGGCCACCGCCGGCTGGGTGTGGTGGCGGATGTTTGGGTGGCGCTACAGCAGCGGGGCGCACGCTTACGACATCTACGAACACGGCGGCGACTGGTGGCTGCAGGAAAAACTCATTCATGCGCGGTTCATTCACACGTCGACCGAAATGGGCCAGCGCGAACTCATCGCCCGCGGTTTGCCGGAAGAAAAAATTGTCTGTATCCGCCGCGGACTCGCGACTTTCCCCGTATTCAAATCCCTGCGTGCGAATCGCCGTCCGATCCGCCTCATCTGCATCGCGCGTCTCGTGCAGAAAAAAGGTCTCGATCATCAACTGCGCGCCTACGCTGCGCTCAAGGATGCGGGCATTCCCTTCGAAGCCCGCATCGTGGGTGAAGGTCCGCTGCGCACCGAGCTCGTCGCCCTGATCGAAAAGTTTCAGCTGGCCAACCAGGTGAAGTTGCTCGGCCAGCTGCCCCAGCCCCAGGTGTGGGAGCAACTCGCCTGGGCCGACGTACTGCTGCACACGGGCGTGATCGCGAAAAGCGGCGACCGCGACGGCCTGCCCAATGTGATTCCCGAAGCGATGGCCGCAGGTGTGCTCGTCGTCACGTCACCGGTTTCCGCAACCACGGAGGCGATCAGTCACGAACGGACCGGTCTCGTCGCCGACGTCGAGCTGCCGCAGGCGTGGGTCGACGCCCTGCGGCGCCTCAGCGAAG
>JBEHXD010000606.1:0-3693 GCA_048498875.1 Verrucomicrobiota bacterium | reverse complement strand
CCTGGATGGCTCCGGAAAGTTCACGTCGTTGCAGGAGGCGATTTCAACCGCGCCGATGCAGACGGATCCCAAGACTCCCTGGGTGATCCTGGTGAAATCCGGCACCTACAAGGAACGCATCTACGTCCAGCGGGAACGGGGCAATATCCGGGTGGTAGGCGAGGATCGCGAAAAGACCATCGTGACGTATGATCTGAACGCCAATCTTCCCGGTCCCGATGGAAAATCGATCGGCACATTTCGCACTCCGACCGTGCAGATCGACGGTGACGGCATGATTTGGGAAAACCTGACCATTGCCAATAGCGCCGGACCCGTGGGGCAAGCGCTCGCTCTGCGGGTCGATGGGGATCGTGTGGCGTTCAAGCACTGCCGTTTTCTCGGCTGGCAGGACACCATCCTCGTCAATCGCGGCCGGCAATATTTTGCCGACTGCTACATCGAAGGGCATGTTGATTTTATTTTCGGCGCGGCGACGGCCTATTTTGAGCGTTGTCACATTCATTGCCTGAAGGACGGCTACGTCACCGCCGCCTCAACGCCTGCCGGCCAGGCGTATGGTTTCGTTTTTGCCGACTGCAAAATCACCGCCGCGGAAGGAGTGAAAACCTATCTCGGCCGTCCGTGGCGGAATTTTGCCCAAACCTTTTTTCTTCGCACGGAAATGTCCGATGCGGTGCGCCCGGAAGGATGGCATAACTGGAACAAGCCGGACGCGGAGAAGACCACCCACTATGGCGAATCTGGTAATACCGGACCCGGCGCTGATGCGGCCAAGCGAGTGCCTTGGGCGAAAAAATTCACCAACGCCGAGGCCGCTGCCCTTACGCCGGAGAAAGTGCTGGCAGGCGTTGACCACTGGAATCCTGTTACCCCATGAAAAGTTTTCTGAAGCTCCTTCTCTTGCTGACGCTTTCGGTATGGTCATCGGCCAGCGATGCCCCGGCCGCCAAACCCATTCGCATCGTGCTGGTGGGTGATTCGACGGTGAATGACCGGAGCGGATGGGGCATGGGCTTTCGGGAACTGGTGGGCGAGGGCGCCACGGTGGTGAACACCGCGCAGAACGGTCGCAGTTCAAAAAGTTTTCGCGCCGAAGGCCACTGGGACAAGGCGATCGCGTTGAAAGGGGACTATTACCTGATCCAATTCGGACACAACGACGAGCCCGGCAAAGGTCCGGATCGTGAAACCGATCCGGCCACCACCTATACGGAAAACATGACGCGGTATGTGGACGAGGTGATTGCGATTGGGGCAAAACCAATCCTCGTCACTTCGTTGGTGCGAAGGAATTTTGATTCTGCGAATCCGGGGAAAATCAAATCCAGTCTCGAGCCTTATGTCGAAGCGGTGAAGAAGATTGCCGCGGCCAAAAACATTCCCCTGATCGACCTCCATGCGCGCAGTTTGGAATTGTGCGAGGCCCTTGGTCCGGTGGAAACCGCGAAGCTGAACCCGCTCAAGCCTGACGGAACTCCCGATACGACGCATCTGGATCCAGGACACAGCCTGGTTTTCGGGCGACTGGTGGCAAAGGAACTCCGACGGGTCGTGCCCGCGCTCGGCTCTGTTTTGCTCGAGGAACCCCACGCGGCCAAAATCGTGGACGTTGAGTATGGCCAGGCCGGTGGTGAGAAATTGCTGTTGGATGCCAGTGTGCCAGTGGGTGAAGGTCCGTTCCCGGTGGCCATTCTGGTGCATGGTGGTGGCTGGAGCCGCGGAGACAAAAGCGGTTTTGATGAATCGGGCAAAGGTGCGGACATCACGCCGTGGTTCGCTCCGTTGACGGCCGCGAAGTTTACCTGGTTTTCCATCAACTACCGGCTCGCCCCGAAGCATCGCTGGCCGGAAGGGTTCGACGATCTGCAAACCGCCATTCGCTGGGTGAAAGCGCATGCCTCGGAGTTCAACGGCGATCCCTCACGCATCGCGCTTTTTGGACATTCGTCCGGCGGCCACGTCGTCAGTCTGGCGGCGACCCTGATTGATGACAGCGTACGCGTGCAGGCGGTCGTAGGATTTTCCCCCGTGACCAATCATGAGCAGGATTTGCCGGTGCGTGGCGGACTCAGCACGTCGCTGCAGGGCTTGTTGAACCGCCCGAAGGAAGTAACGCCTGAGTCGCTCGGGCTGTTGCGCGAACTTTCGCCGATCAATCATGTCCGGCCGGGATTGCCACCTTTTCTTCTGATCCATGGTGGCGCTGATAAAAGCGTGCCGATCCAGCAATCGCTCGATTTCCAGGCAAAGCTCAAAGCGAATGGAGTGCGCTGTGACTTGATCACCATTCCCGGGGCGCCGCATGCACTGGCGACTTGGGCAGAGCTCGCGCCCGATTACCCCGCGCAAATGATTGAGTGGCTGCGGCAAAATCTCGGGCCCGGTTCATCAGGCTCGAAATAGGATCACCGCCCTGTGGGCTGCGAGAGAGTGTCAGAAACTGCGCTTAGCTGCCGGACCTTCTCGAAGAGGCGAAGAAAGTTTGCCGCCGCGCTTTTTTCCTCGGTCGTGGGTGAGTTTCTCGTTTGGCGCACCGAGTGGGCGAACTCCGCGGATTTCCCCCAATTCGTCGCCATTACCCCGAGCAGCCGCGGGCCCATGGCATTTTTTGCATTGGCCTGTCTCAGTTGGAAGATCTGCTCCGCTTCCTCGACGGCCACGTGCGGTTTGTTGTAGGAGCAAATGACCACGTCAAATCCCTTCACGGCAAAATAGCCGGGAGTCGGCGGCGCCGAATCGTAGTGCCAGTCGCAGATGACGATATCCTTTGGCACCAGATCGATGGTCCGGCTTGTCTGATTATTACTGCCTTCCCATTTCCCCAAGCCCGTAACTTCTCCATCGAGAAAGCGGTCGCCCCACAACCAAAGGCGGGCTTTTTTCGTCGCGAGAAAATCGTGCAGGGTCCGGACCTCCTGGGCGAAAAGTTCGGCCTTGTCCTTTCCGTGACAGCGCGGGCAGGTGTCTTCGCCGATTAAAAATACCTCATCCATGCCCACGTGTACGGCATTCGTTTCGAACGCCTCGGTGATTTCGCCGAGCAAATCGAAAACGACGCGATGAACGTCCGGATGATTGGGACAGTAACTCCGGCAGTAAAGGCCTTCGTTGTCGGGATAAAGTCCGGCGGTCTCATCAAACTCCGGATAAACGGTGAGGAGTTGATGGGTGGTTTTGGCCCAGGACTGATGGCCCAGACAATTTACCAGGGGTATCAGTTTGACCCCCGCTTCACGGCATGCGGCGACCAGCGATTTTATCTGGGCGTGGGTGTAGGCGTTTTTGGCCACCAGCTCCGGGTGGGTTTTGTATTCATACCCATAATCAATCTGGAAAATCAGATGATTGACGCCCTCGCGCGGCAGATCGTGGCGGACGAAATCCAGGAAATTTTCCAAGTCGGCGGGTTGCAACCCATACAACATCAGGGCGCGCACCGGGAGCTGGTGGGACAATGGGTGGGGCGTGGGAGTGGAGGTGTCGGCGCGCACGCTGAGGAAGAGCAGGAACAACGACGCGAGAAGGAGTTTGGGGTTCATGGGAGAAAGGGCGAAAATCCGACGTTCATACTTTCAGCCGATAACCGGTGCGACTGATGATTCCGGTGAGTTGTCCGATTAGCAGTGCCATCGCGAAACTGCCGGGGAGGCTGGCGATCACCGGCCATGAGGCATCACGATAGAATCCCAG
>JBEHXD010000605.1:0-3694 GCA_048498875.1 Verrucomicrobiota bacterium | reverse complement strand
CACTTGTTCCTCCAGCTGGGCATTCGAGCGGCTGAGATCGGCGGTGCGCTGCGCCACGAGCAGTTCGAGCCGGGCCTTTTCCCGCCGCTCCAAAAGCGTGAGCAACCAGGCGGAAAGAAGCACGGCGGCAATCGCGGAAATTCCGTAGACGACATACGCCGCCGAGGTCCGATACCAGGGCGGCAGGATCGAGAAGGCGAGCGTGGCCTCGGCCCCGACCGCGTTGCCGGATCTCGGGCGCACGTGCAGGACATACTGTCCTTCCTTCAGCCGGTTGAAGGATGCCGATCCGGAACTGCCTGCGGAAATCCATTCCTTCGTCGAACCTTCGAGTTGAACCTCAAAGGTGACCGGGCTGGCGAAACTGTTTCCGCTCACTCCGAAGTGCGCAATGAAGGAGTTTTCGGAGAAATCGAGCGGAGCGATTTCATGCCCGACATCGAACAACGAGCGATTGCTCATCACGAGGCTGATATGGGAGATGAGGGCCCGGAAGGGCACGACCGGCGCGACCGGCATGCGGGGATCGTAGCGCGCGAGACGGTGCAGCGCGTGCATCCACACCACATCGTTGCTCTCGAACGTGAAGTAGTATGGCTGAAATCCCACTTCCAGCGGCGGCGTCCGTTCGCGCCAGTTGCCATTTTCCTTTTCGAGCATATGCACCGCTCCATTCGCGGTCGCCCACAGGCGTCCGCGGGAATCGACGCCCGGTCGGCCGACGATGCTTTCGGTGAGCTCGGGCGGCAGGCTTTGCGTGAATTCCCGGTCCGGGACAATGCGGCGGCTCGCCTCATCGAAACGATAGATGTGCTCGGCGAAATCAAACCGCACCACGTCGTTGACCGTGAAAATCTGCGCCCAGTTTTGCGGCACACCCGATTCCCCGGAGAGAATTTCCAGCGTGGGTTCGCCTTGGTTGAGCCGGATCATGCCCATGCGTCCGCTGCCCAGTTCGAGCCAGACGTAACCGCGCGAATCAGGCACGGCATTATAAACCCGGCTCAATTCCGGCACCGGGATCCGCTTGAGCAGTTCAACTCCGGCTCCGTCAGCAGCGGGCTTCAGCCAGCCAATCTCATTCTGCGCGCAATACAGCCAGCGACCGTCCACGGGTTTCGGATCGGCGATCCGCAGGTTGTTCACTTTGGGCGCAAATTCGATCCAGCCTGACGGTCCGCGATAATACGCTCCCTGCTCCGTGCCTGCGACCGGAAAGCCCAGCGCGACCGAAAAACTGCTGACAAAGGAGTCGGACGGCGTGTCGACTTCCACCCGGGCGAGCCGGCCATCGGCGTCATATTTGCCCTGATAGGTTTTGCCATCGGCGAGCAACCAGAGCTGTCCATCAAAACGGTAGGGATGTACCGTGGTGAGCCCGGTGCCGACAAAAGGCTCGAAATTTGAAACCGGTGACGGGAAGCCAATGCGCAGGATACCTCCGTCGATCAGCGCCCAGATGGCGCCGCCCGCCGCCGGGACGAGCCGCTTGACGCTCGAAAGCCGGTGATCCAGCGAACGGTCGAGCACCTGGACCGCCGCCCCCGCGTGGTTGAAGAAAACGACTCCGTAATTGTCGACCGCGGCCGCATAGAGACCGCCTTCCGTGGGGCAAAGATCATTGATGCGGGTGCCTCTCGAAAGCGCCTTCACGGTGGGAAATGGACGCAGGCTTTTCCCGTCGAAGAGCTGCAGACCGACTCCATAGGTGCCCGCGAGCATCAGGTTTTTCTCGAAGGGTTGGCCCGAGGTGATCGCCGAGAGCGTTCCCTCCGCCAGCACTGTTTCCATCCGGCCGTCGCTGAACCGCGACGTGCGACCGTCCAGCCGGTCGCTGAGATAGGTGGCGCCGTTGAATTCAAAAATCCGTTCCACCGAGTCGGTTTGTCCGACAATTTTTGCCGTCTCACCGGGCCGCCAGCTCATGATCGATCCGCTGCTGCTGTACCAGAACCAGCCGTTCGCCGTCGCCGTGACATACTGCGGAACGGTTTTGACGAGTTCCTCCTTTGAGCTCGGCGTCACCACATCGACCAGCCGCCACAATCCATCGTCGCCAAACGCCACACGCGCCACGCCGCCCTGCACACCGAGATAAATTCGCCCCGCTTGATCGACCATTCCCCAAAAACCGTGCAGCTTCATGTCCGCCGGCGCCTGACGAAAAACCTCCCATCGCACCCCATCGCCGATCGCAAGCTGGCGCGTTGCGATGACCAGGATCCGGCCATCGGGCATCAGCCGGATATCCGTCGGCGGCGAATCGAGACCCAGCGATTCCGCGCCCAGCACGGAAAACGACGGTACCCCCGCTTCGACAAATCCCACTCCCGCCGCCGCCATGCGATGCGCTTGCGCGACCGCCTGCCCGGGAAGAAAAAGCAAGGCCAGCCCGGCCGCCAGGGACCTCAGAAGGCACAAAAAAACCTTCGCGAAGCAACGCGCCGGACGCGTTGCTTCAAAAAGAAAAATTTTGGGTCGGTGCAAACGTTGCGCAGTGCGTTGGATCAGGCCCGAACCAAAGCGGATTCGCTCTCTGTCTACAATGCCAGAAGCGCGGCTGCCGCCAAAATCAGGCCGCGCCCGTCGGCGTAATCCGGAGTTGATCCGACCGGCCTTTTTGTGGCTAAGTCCTTCTCGTTTCATGCCTATTTGCCTTTTCGATTCCCTCAGCCGCAGCCCGCGCGAACTCCGCCCCGCCCAACCCGACGGCGTTTACCGCTTTTATAACTGCGGCCCGACCGTCTACGCCCCGGCCCACATCGGCAATTTCCGGACGTTCGTGGTGAACGATGTCATCCGCCGCCTGCTCGAGCTCGAGTTCGGCGCCGGCAAGGTAAAACACGTCCGCAACCTCACCGATGTCGACGACAAGACGATCAAGCGCGCACAGGAGGAAAAGCGTCCGCTGGCGGAGGTCACCAAACAGTGGACGGAAAAATTCCACGCCGACTGCGCCGCGCTGAACTGCCTTTCACCGCACGTCGAACCGACCGCCACCGGCCACATCCGCGAGCAGGTCGATATGATCGACGTGCTCATGAAAAAAGGAAACGCTTACCGCGCCGCCGATGGATCGGTTTATTTCAAGGTCGGCTCGTTCGACCAGTACGGCGCGCTTTCGCGCGTGAAGGAACGCGAGCTCCAGCAAGGCAGCGCGCTCGCCGGCAAATCGCAGGCCGTCGATGCCGACGAGAAGGAAGACCTCAGCGACTTCGCGCTCTGGAAGGCGCACAAGCCCGACGATGGCGCCAACGCCTGGGAAAGTCCGTGGGGCCAGGGCCGGCCGGGCTGGCACATCGAGTGCAGCGCGATGAGCAAAAAACATCTCGGCGACACGATCGACCTGCACACCGGCGGCGTGGATTTGCTTTTTCCCCACCACGAAAACGAAATCGCGCAGAGCGAATGCTGCAACGGCACGCTGTTCTCGCACCACTGGTATCACAGCGAACACCTGCTCGTGGACGGAAAGAAAATGAGCAAATCGCTCGGCAATCTCTACACGCTCGACGAACTCGTCGCAAAGGGCTTTTCGCCGATGGCCCTGCGCTACGCGTTGCTGATGGGCCACCCGCGCAAGCAGCTCAATTTCACGCTCGATTCGCTGCACGCCGCCGAAAGCGCGTTGAAAACGCTGCGTGAATTCCGCGCCACGCTGGTCGATGCCACCACGGCGGCCCACGAAACCTTC
>JBEHXD010000604.1:0-3697 GCA_048498875.1 Verrucomicrobiota bacterium | reverse complement strand
CGGTCGCCGTGTAGTTGCCGGGATTCAGGAACGCAAAGAACGCGCATCCATCGTCAGCGGTGTTCTGGCTGTCGACAACGGCGCCGCCCGAGTTGTAGACCGTGACCGTCGTCCCGCCTTCGGGCTTGCCGTCGTCGTCAATGACCTTCGCCTTGATGTGACCGGTGCCCGCGTTGTTCCAACCGTTCGAACTCTCGTAAGCCAGCTCGTCGGCGGCTTCGTACACCTGAATGCGCAGCGCCGGATCGAGCCGCTTGAGCAATGCGCCCAAGTTGGCCGACATTACACCGCTGCCAATAAGAACGACGTCGGGATTATCGATGTGCGAAGTCATGAAAGAAAATAAAACTAACCACGGATTTCACGAAGGAACACGGATGCGATCCAGGTGGTGGAAACCACGGAATACACTGAACACACAGAAAGAGTAATTTGGGAAATCACAGGAGCCATTGTTTGGGAATTCTGTGTATTCCGTGTCTTCTGTGGTTCTTGATCCGTGAGCATTCGTGTGATCCGTGGTCGAAATCAGGAGCGCTTGCTCTGAACGTTGGTTTCGTAGGCGGCGACGTCCTTCAACCACTTGGCGCCGGTGGGCACGCCGTCGCGTTCGCAGAGTTCGTCCCACACTGCGCCCCACGGCAGCGAACGGGTCAGCTCCATGAGCGCGAGGCGCTCGTGGCCTTTGCCGGCAGACTCCGCACTCTTGAGCTGCGCGGTCGGATCAAGCAGGCCGCCGAGGATGGCCTGGCGGGTGGCGCGAGCACCGATGACATACGCCGCCACGCGATTGATCGACGCGTCAAAGAAATCGAGCGCCACGTACATGCGATCCCAGGCATCGCCGCGGGCAATCTCGAGGAAGAGGTTGCGCACGGAGTCGTCGAGAATGACCACGTGATCGCTGTCCCAGCGGATCGGACGGCTGGTGTGAAGGAGTAGCTTCTTGTGGAAGGCGAGATGCGCGGAAACCTTGTCGGCGACGGACTCCGTCGGATGAAAGTGGCCGAGGTCAAGGCAGAGCACGAGGTCGCGGCTCAGGGCGTAGTTGGAATAGAATTCCTGCGAACCCACGACGTATTCCTCCGAGCCGATGCCGAACAGCTTACCCTCGACCGCGTCGACGCAGAGCTTCCGGTTGATGGACTTGTCGGCGAAAATTTCGTCGTAGGAATCGATCAGGCGCTGGCGCGGGGCCCAGCGATCGGCCGGGGCATCCTTGGCGCCGTCCGGAACCCAGTGGTTAATGACGCTCGGGGTGCCGAGGGTCTTGCCGAAGCTCTCAGCGATGGCACGGCAGGCCTTGGCGTGGTTGATCCAGAATTTGCGCACGCCCTTGTCGGCGTCGGACAACGTGAAACCCGAGTTGGCTTTCTCGTGATTGAAATAGGTCGGATTGAAATCGAGGCCGACGCGGCGGGACTTGGCCCAGCCCATCCAGCGGGCGAAATGCTGCGGCTCAATCTCGTCGCGATCGACAACCTCGGCGCCCGTCTCAGCATAGAAGGCGTGAAGGTTGAGGCGCTGTTTGCCCGGGAGAAGTTTCAACGCGAGATCGAGGTCGGCGCGCATCTCGTCGCCATTGCGGGCGCGGCCGGGATAACCGCCGGTGGCCATGGTGCCGCTGCCGGTGAGGCCCGTTTTGGGCGTCTCGAGGCCACGGACATCATCGGCCTGCCAGCAATGCAGGGAAATCGGGATGCGCAGGGCGTGACGGATGGCGGCTTCGGTGTCGACGCCGAGATCGGCGTAGACTTGGCGGGCGAGCTTGTAGGCAGCGGAAACAGATTTGGAGGACATGAGAGAAAGTGAAGAAGGCTGGAGAAAGAAGCAGAAATCGGCGGGTGGGCCACGAAGAGTCACGAAAAGGGTTCGTCGTGTTTCTGAAATTCGCCCGGGCGCCTATAGGCGCCTTAAGCGCTTAATTCGCAGTTTGATTTTTTGTGACTTTTTGTGGCCAAAACTCAGGTGGTTTTGGGTTGGTAGAGGTTGGCTTTGATCTGGCGGCCGAGGATTTCGCGGAAGGTCGCGAGGTTGCGCACGGCGCGGAGGCCGATGAGTTGGGAGGCAATATTGCCGACTGCGGTGCCCTCGAGCGTAAACGCGTGAACCGGCAGGCCGCTGGCGTTGGCCGTGGCCTGGCAGAGCAGGCGATTCTTCGATCCGCCACCGACAATGAGGATGCGGTGGAATTTCCGTCCGGCGAGGCGTTCGAACGCGCGAATTGCATCGGCATGGCCCTGGCCGAGCGAATCGCAGATGAGCCGGACGTAGGCGGCGATATCCTTTGGCACGGGAAGTTTTCGCTTCTTGAGGTGGGCGTCGATCGCGGCCCGCATCGACACCGGATTAACAAACGCCGGATCAGTGCAGTCCAAGAGAGGTGGAACGCGTTCACCTGAACGCGTTTTCCGGGTGCCCGAGAGCGTCTTGGGGTCAAGCCGCTCCACCAAGGCGGACGGCAATTTTTCGGCGGCGGCAATCAGCGATGACCATTCCTTGTCGTTCTTTGGACGGGCGGTGAATTCTTTCAGCGTCCCTTCCAGCAGCCACAAGCCGATGACGTTCGTAAGCGGGCGATAGCGGCCGTCACCCGTGCGCTCGTTGGAAATGCGGGCCGCAAGCGATTCGGCACCGAGCACGGGCTTGTCGCTCTCAAAACCGACCAGTGACCACGTGCCGGAGCTGATATACAGATCGCCGCCCGCCGGATCCGCGGGCATCGCGTCGTAGGCGGCGGCGGTGTCGTGTCCGGGGACGGCGACGACCTTCACCCCTTTTAATTCCGGCAAATCGCGCACCGTTCCCAGCACAGTGTTCGCGAAAATCGGCTTGGTGAACCACGTGGACGGAATGTGGAAATGATCGAGCGTCGCGCGCGACCAGTCCGTGCCATGCACGTCGAGCAACTGCGTGGTGCTCGCGAAGGAAATCTCATTTTCCATGCGACCCGACAGCAGGAAATTGAAATAGTCCGGCAGGAAGAGACAGCGCGTGGCGATGTCCGTCACCGCCGGGCAATGCGCAACGGTTTCCTCGAGCTGGAGCGAGCTGTTGTAGAAAACATTCGGGATGCCGGTCGCCGCATAAACCCGCTCAAGTGCGGCGCGCGTGTTGGCGAGCCGCTGCAGGCCCGGTTGCGTGCGGGCATCGCGATAAGCATGGGTGGGAAACACCATGCGCCCGGCGTCGTTCACCAGGACAAAATCCACGCCCCACGTATCCACGCCGACGGAAGCGAGTTTGGGAAACTGCTTCTTCGCCTCACGCAGACCTTTGGTGATCTCGGACCAGAGCCCGGGAATATCCCAATAGTCGTGTCCGCCGGCGGAGCGAAACTGGTTGGAGAAGCGGTGCACCTCGGTGAGATCCAGCCGCTTTCCGTTCCACGCACCGACGATCACCCGTCCGCTGGTCGCACCGAGGTCGACCGCGGCGCAATGAATGATTTTGGAGGAGGTCATTTTGATTTAGCCACAAAAAGTCACAAATGGGTGATGAGGCCGGACGCATTCACACTGCGCCTATAGGCGCAGGGGGAATTCAAGCTGCAAAACGAACTATTTTTGTGACTCTTCGTGGCCATACTTCCGGGAATTAACGCAGGAAGGCCTCGTGCAGACCGCCGTCAACGGTGATGACTTGGCCGGTGGTTTTGCTGAGGCCTTTCTTCACATTGTCCGGAATATCTACCGAA
>JBEHXD010000603.1:0-3698 GCA_048498875.1 Verrucomicrobiota bacterium | reverse complement strand
GAGGGGAAATAGAAGTTGTTCAACGTCACTAAACGTAGGGTCGGCGCTTGCCGCCGACCTCAGCGGTGAGTGTCAGCTCAGGTCGTCGCAAGCGACGACCCTACACTAACCAGATAGTTCTTCGTTTAAATCCGTAGCAGCCGTCGTCAGACGGCTGGCATTGGCCAGCGATGTCACCATCGCTGCTACATTTAATCCACCCTGCAAGCCGCTTACGGCAGCTTCAGCTCCATGCCGACTTTCAGATCGGTCTCGCTTTTCATCACGCCGCGATTGGCCGCGAAGATATCATGCACACGAGTGCGGTTGCCGTAATACTGCACCGAGATTTTGGACAGGCTGTCACCGGGGCGGACCACATGCCGGCGCGACGCTGGCTTCGCCGCGGCGGACGACGCAGCTGGCCGTGTGGTGGTGGGCGCGGGGGCAGATACCACCTGGCTTGGATTGGTGGGCGACGGCGTTGCCCTGGGCAGCGTTACCGGCGCCGCCGGAGTCGTGCGCACCGTGGGAATGGGAGCGCGACTGGGCGATGCGCCCGCGTTGCGGGTTTTCACAGTCGGGAGGGAATCGAGCGGCAAACTGAACATTGGAGCCGCCGGCCCGGAATCGGAAGGAGTCGCCACCGGAGATGCCGCCTGGCTCGATTTGGGTAGATCGATATCAGGGCCATTCGAGGACGAGGCCGCAGTCGGGGACGGAACATTGCGATTGGCCTTCAAATCAGCCAGCTCCTGTTTCAGCGCGTCGTTTTCCTGTTTCAGTTTATCGAGAGTCGCCACCAGGTCGACGCGTTGCGGTTGTCCTTCCAACGGCTGCGCCGGCAACGTACGCGCAAACTCTCGCGTAGCGGCATCGATGCGCTGGCGGACCAGTGGCGCCTGCGGACTGTTCGGACGCAGTGCGAGATACTTCTTAAAATGATAGATCGCAGCGAGCGGATCGTTAATGTGCTGCAGATACAGCAGTCCAATCTCGAGGTGCGATTCCGGAGCGTCGTCGCCGCGCTTGCTGATTACCTTGAGAAAGGCCGCCAGCGCTTCCTGGCGTCGCCCGGTTTTCAGCAACGCCTGGCCCTCGCGATAATTGGGCTCATCCAATTCAGTCGCCGAATTAACGTGCTCGCTGTCGGAACACCCCGCCAGGCCAAGCGCCAGCACCGCCAGAAAAGGCAGGACGGAGCGTGGCAACGAGGACAGGAGGCGGGACATGGAGGAAATGAATTGAACGAAGATAGTCGTCCGTTAGGTTTGCGGGAGCTTCCTCCCAATACAAGTTCTAGATGCCGCTCGACGACAAGACCATCCTCGCCAAAGCCCGCAATTGTCTGGCCATCGAAAAAGAAGCCCTGGAAGCCACGACGGGCGTGTTGAACGAGGATTTCGTCGCAGTGGTGCGCGCGGTGGAGGCGGTCGTGAAGACGGGCAACAAGGTGATTTTTTCCGGCGTCGGCAAGAATGCCCATATCGCGGAAAAACTCACCGGCACGCTCAACAGCATCGGGGTCCCTTCCTGTTTCCTCGATCCGACCCAGGCCCTGCACGGCGATCTGGGGCTGTGCGCCGAAGGCGATCTCGCCATTCTGCTCAGCAACAGCGGTTCAACCGGCGAAATGCTGCGCCTCCTGCCGCTTTTCGAAAAATTCGGGCTCCGCACGGTCGCGTTGACGGGTGCCCGCGAAAGTGAACTCGCCCGGGGCGCCGACTTCCGGCTCGTCTATGCCGCACCTCGCGAGGCCTGCCCGCTGGCGCTGGCGCCGACGGCCAGCACCACGGCGGCACTGGCGCTCGGCGACGCACTCGCGATGGTTTTGCTGGAAAGCTCCGGCCTCACCCGGGACGATTTCGCGAAATATCACCCTGCAGGAACCCTGGGCATGACGCTGCTGCTGCGCGTGAGGGACATCATGCGCACCGGCGAGGCCTGTCCGGTGCTGACCGAGACCAAAACCACGGTACAGGAAGCGATTTTTGCCATGACCAAGGCCAAGGCCGGTGCCGTGGCCCTCGTCGATGGGCACGGACAGCTCACAGGAATTTTCACGGACGGTGACTTCCGCCGCAGTGCGCTTGGCGGCGATGGTGACTTCCTGCAAAAGCCGGTCGCCCAGTTTATGACGCGCAATCCCCGCAGTATTTCCAGTGAAGTCCTGGCGGTGGAGGCCTTGAAGATTTTCCAGCAGTTCAAGATTTCCGATCTCGTGGCGCTCGATGCCGGTAAAAAACCCGTGGGGTATATCGACGTCCAGGATCTCCCGAAGCTGAAGATCCTTTAAGCCGGCGAACGCGGAGGTTCAAGATTGCGAAGCGCGCCCGGCTGGTTTGGTTTGCTCGCCACCGAACCATGCCCACGCCTCCGTTTGTTTACCAGGATCCCCTGCCCCTTGGCGCCGACAATACCGAGTATCGCCTGCTTTCGCGCGAAGGCGTGTCCTCCGGCGAATTTGACGGTAAGGAAATCCTGAAAGTCGCCCCTGAAGCCCTCACCTACCTCGCCCGTGAAGCGCTTCACGACACCAGTTTTTTTCTGCGCCCGAAGCATCTGACCCAGGTTGCCGCCATTCTAAAGGACCCGGAAGCGTCGGCCAACGATCGTTACGTTGCCCTCACGCTGCTCAAGAACGCCGAGATCGCCGCCAAGGGAATTTTGCCCATGTGCCAGGACACCGGCACCGCTTCGATCCTGGGCAAGAAAGGCCAGCAGGTGTGGACGGGAGCCAATGATGCCGAGGCGCTGGCTCGCGGCGTGTACGAATGCTACACCCGGGAAAACCTGCGCTATTCGCAGGTGGCACCGCTCGACATGTTCAACGAGGTGAACACCGGCACCAATCTGCCGGCCCAGATCGATCTGCACGCCACGGAAGGCGCAAAATACGAGTTTCTGTTTGTCGCCAAAGGCGGCGGTTCCGCCAACAAGCTGTATCTCTTCCAGGAAACCAAGGCCCTGCTCAACCCAAAGAGTTTGGAAAAATTCTTTGCCGACAAAATGCAGCTGCTCGGCACGTCGGCGTGCCCTCCCTACCATCTGGTGTTCGTCATCGGCGGCACCAGCGCGGAAGCGTGCATGAAAACGGTAAAGCTCGCGTCCACCAAATATCTCGACGCACTGCCCACGTCCGGCAACGAACACGGCCGCGCGTTTCGCGACACCGCACTGGAAGCCACCGTCCTTAAAATCGCCCAGCAAAGCGGCGTGGGCGCCCAGTTTGGCGGAAAATATTTCGCGCTCGACGTGCGCGTGGTCCGGTTGCCACGGCATGGCGCCAGTTGCCCCGTCGGCATGGGCGTGTCGTGCAGCGCCGATCGCAACATCAAGGGAAAGATCACCAAGGAGGGCATCTTCCTCGAGAAAATGGAAACCGACCCTGGTCGTTTCATTCCGCCCGAGTTGAAGGCGTTCAAGGACGATAATTTTGTCCGCATCGATCTGAACCAACCCATGCCGGCCATCCGGGCGGAGCTCTCCAAACACCCCGTCACGACCCGCGTCTCCCTGAATGGCACCTTGATCGTCGCCCGCGACATCGCGCACGCAAAACTGAAGGAGCGCATCGATGCAGGACAGGGATTGCCCGATTATTTCAAACAGCATCCCGTTTATTATGCCGGTCCGGCGAAAACACCGACCGGTTATGCCTCGGGTTCGTTTGGCCCCACCACGGCCGGACGCATGGACAGCTACGTCGATTTATTCCA
>JBEHXD010000602.1:0-3712 GCA_048498875.1 Verrucomicrobiota bacterium | reverse complement strand
CCTGTGCGACATCACCGTCCGGCACTGCACCTTGGTGCCCGGCTGGGGACTGGACTGCGATTGCGATCCCACCCGCCCCTCGGAGCCGAGCATCGAACTCTTCAATTCGACCGCGCAGCTCAAAATCGAGCACAGCATTCTCGGCGCGATCCGGGTCACGGCCAACGAAGCGGTCACCGATCCCGTCTCCCTGTCGCTGAGCGACTGCCTCTGGGATGCGACCGACAACGAACTGTATGTGCTGGGTGGACTCGACGATGCGGTCGCCTACGCCCGCCTGGAGATCGCCCGCTGCACCGTGTTCGGAAAAATCCTGACCCACGAAGTCGCCCTCGCGGAGAATTGCATTTTCAACGCCACGGTGTGTGTGGCCCGCCGGCAACGCGGCTGCATTCGTTTTTGCCACGTTCCGCCCGGTTCCCGCACGTCCCGCCGTTACGAATGCCAGCCCGATCTGGTCCTGGCCACCGTGGCCGGGCGCTTTCAACGCGGCGAACTATCCCCGGAGGAACGGGACGCAGCCCTCGCATCGGAAACGGTGCGGGTGAAACCGGTGTTCAACAGCACGCGCTACGGCATGCCGGCCTACGGCCAGCTGGCCGATGACTGCGCACCTGAAATCTCCACCGGGGCCGACGACGAATCCGAACTTGGGGCCTTTCACGATTTATATCAACCCCAGCGGGCCGCGAATCTGCGTATCCGACTGGATGAATACACTCCCGCCGGCATGAACGCCGGCATCATCAACGCAACTTAGGAAACCACCATGAATGACGAACTAAACGGACAGGGCCAGTTTCGGGGCGATTTCAGCCGGGACACGCATGACCCGCTCAGACGCTTCAGCCGCGTCCTCATGCAACAGGGTCGCGTCATGCTCGACGCCGATTGGAACGAGCAAAACTCCATCCTCCTGCGTTTTCTGCGGACGCTGGCCGCCGACCTGATCGGCCCCTACGGGGGCAGCGGGGATGCCTTCAGCATCTCCGCCAACGTCGGCGACACCGACTTCACCATCGGTGAAGGCCACTATTACGTGAACGGCGTGTTGTGTGAAAACACCCTGTCCACCGACGACAAGGGCACTTCCATTCCGCTCAACTATTATGCCCAGCCCGATTACCCGCTGGACAAAAAGAACTCCCCCCTCGCCCAGGTGGATGCCAACGGCAAGGTGTTGAACGGACTGGCCTACCTCGACGTGTGGGAACGTCATGTCACCTTCAACGAAACCGGCGATCCCGATTCCCCCGGGATTCGCGAGGTCGCCCTCGGCGGACCGGACACGGCCTCACGGGCGCAGGTGGTGTGGCAGGTCAAGGTCATCGGCACGGCGGTGACGGCGGCCCAGTTGAAAAAAAGCCCGAAGTTTTTCCCCAAGATCCTTGCTGATGCCGGCGTTTTCCGCGTACCCGGCACCGCCGGCCGGCTGCAGGCACGGGCCAAAAAGGCGGCGGCCGATGGCAGCGACTGCCCCTGTGTAATCTCCCCGGAGTCCCGCTATCGCGGAGTTGAAAATCAGCTCTACCGCGTTGAAGTCCACAACGGGGGCGGACTCTGGGATGACAAGACCGCCACCGGCGCCAGTTTCAAGTGGTCGCGTGAAAATGGATCGGTCGTATTCCCCATCCTCAAACTCAGCGGCAATCAGGTGACCGTGGCCAGCCTGGGCCGGGACCAGCGGCTGGGCTTGAAAGTCGACGACTGGGTCGAGGTCGTGGACGATGACCAGGCCCTCCGCGGAAAAGCCGGTTCGCTGCTGAAGGTGACGGACATCGATGCCGCCTCGCTGGTGGTCACGCTTTCCGGAACGCCGTCCATCAACTCCACCGCCCCGTTGACCAGACACCCGTTGCTCCGGCGCTGGGATTCGGCCAAAGGCGTGGACAACGTGGTCGTACCGGCGCTCAACGGTGGCTGGCTGCCCCTCGAGGATGGAATCGAAATCAAATTCTCCTCCACCGGTGCGTTTCAGAACGGAGACTACTGGTTGATTCCCGCCCGCGTCGCCACCGGCGACGTCGAGTGGCCGGGACCGGTGGATTCACCCGCTTCGCTTCCACCCCACGGCGTTCAACACTACTACGCTCCGCTTTCGTTTCTGGCCGTCGACGCGAGTGGCAAATTCACCGCCGCGCCCACCGACTGCCGGAGCCTCATCACACCCCTTGTCGCGTCATGACCCTGGAACACCTCGACACGCTGATCTCGTTTGTCGCGATTCTCACCGGCG
The DNA here is from genome assembly GCA_048498875.1 of Verrucomicrobiota bacterium. Lineage (GTDB taxonomy): Bacteria > Verrucomicrobiota > Verrucomicrobiia > Opitutales > Opitutaceae > Lacunisphaera. The sequence continues at coordinate 1,476 of JBEHXD010000602.1, read as the reverse complement.
TCAGCCTGATCGTCACGACGCTGACCCAGGCCATCTCGGCCCTGGTGGGTTTGCGCGGGCGGAATTTGCTCTGGGGCGTGCAAACGCTGCTGGTGAACGTCGATCCCACCCTCGAGGCGCATGCGGCCACGATCGCGGAAAAGATCCTGCACCATCCGCTCATTTCCGATTCGACCCTCTCGGACCGCACCCACGATATCTTCGGTCGCTGGAAACTCGCCTCGGCCATTCGCAAGGATGAGTTGCTGGAAATCGTGCGCATCCTCGCCAAACCTGCTGAAACCGAAACGGCCGCGGTGGAACCCTGGCAGACCGCCTTGCGCGAGTCGCTCGACCGCCTGATCCCGGAGGAAGGCGGAAAGCTGGTCGCTGCCCTGCCCGAGATCAAAAAAATTTTCCCGGATGATCCGGCCAGGGTGGAGGCTGTGATGGCGCAGCTCATTCCCACCGCGGAAAAACTCACCGCCGATCTCGACGATTGGTTTCACTCGGTGATGGACCGTGTGTCGCAGCGGTTTGCGGTTCACACGCGAATCTGGACCATCCTGTTTTCCCTCGCCGTCGCGTTCGTCCTGCAGCTCGATGCCTTCGATCTTTTCCGCGGGCTTTCGACGAATGCGGAACTCCGCTCCCGCGTGCTCGCGAGCGCGGATGCACTCACCCACAAGGCGGACGAGATTCTCGCCACCAGCAACACCACCGGCAGCGCGGCCTACGTGCTCGCAATGAAACAATTGATCGAAGCCCATCCCGCGGAGCTAAAAACCCTCCCCGAGCCGGCCGGTTTCTCCACCCTCGAGACCGCGCACCAATGGCTCATCGCGCAACTGCGCACGATCCAGGTGAACGACACCGAAAAATGGCTCACGGCCTATGACGCGCAGGTACCGCAGGCCTCGCTGCGTTCTGCCGCCACGCACCTGGACGAAACGATCAAGGACCAGCTTTCCTTCCAGCTTCTGCCGAATCCGTACCCCGATCCCTTTTATCGCAACTGGATCCCTGGCAATCGCGCCTTCTGGGGCATGCTGGCCAGCGCCGCGCTGCTCAGCCTCGGCGCTCCGTTCTGGTTCAATCTCCTCAAGACCATGAGCAACCTGCGCCCCATCGTCGCCAACAAGGAAAGCAAGGAACGGGCGGAGGACCAAAATACTGTGGAAGCTTAACCCCACGGGCCGCTCGAGTCGAAAGGCAGTCCGATATCTTCAACTGATCCTTCCGGAAAATGAATCCGCCGCCCGAATAAGGACCGCCCGGCCATGAACGCGTCAGCCACCAGAGCGCCTGCGGTAAAAACCAACCCGCCCCGGGATCAGGGCCGGTTTATGCAGCGTCAATGCGCCTGCGGAAATCACTCAGTGTCCGGTGCGGAATGCGATGAATGCGCCCGGAGAAAACGAAGCCTGCAACGCAAGCTTGCGATTGGCGCAAGCGATGATCCGCTGGAATTAGAAGCCGATCGGGTGGCGGACCAGG
>JBEHXD010000601.1:0-3717 GCA_048498875.1 Verrucomicrobiota bacterium | reverse complement strand
CCCCGTCGTCCCCTCGACGCTCGATTGGGATCTCTGGCTCGGTGTTGCGCCGCCCCGCGAATACGATCCGGCCTACATGCCCTTCAACTGGCGCGGCTATTGGGATTTCGGCACCGGTGCGCTCGGCGACATGGGCTGCCACATCATGGATGGCGCGTATTGGGCGCTCGATCTGACCGCACCCACGGCGGTGGAAGCTGTCAGCGCGCATCAAACCAACATCAGTCCGCCCACCGCTTCGGTGGTGAAATACGAATTCCCCGCCCGCGGAAATCTGCCCGCCGTCAAGTGGACATGGTACGATGGCGGTCTGCTCCCCACGCTGCCGCCCGATCTCGAAATCTCGCGCCAACTGCAGACCAATGGTTCGCTCATCGTAGGCAGCAAGGCGACGGTTTTTGCCGACACCTATTACGCCAGCGCCCGAATCATTCCCGAGGTCAAGATGAAGGAACTCGCGCCTTCGCTGCCACCCAAGACCATTCCGCGCATTGCCGGCGGACACTTCGCCGAATGGGTTCGCGCCTGCAAGGGCGGCACGCCGGCCGGTTCTAATTTCGACCACTCCTCCCGCCTCACGGAAACCGTCTTGCTCAGTAACGTCGCCGTGCGGGCCCGTCGTCGCATCGAGTGGGATTCCGCCGCGCTGAAGGTCACCAATCTCCCCGAGGCAAACCAATTCATTTCCAAGACCTACCGCCCCGGCTTCGGCGTCTAACTCCTGCCGCTGTTCTATCATGAGTGACACTCCTTCCCCCAAATGCGGCTGCGAATATATTTCCGCCGCCATGCTCCTGCGTCTGTTCATTGGCTTGCGCACGCTGTTCGCCGGCATCGAAAAATTCGAAGCCAAGGGCACGTATTCCCTGCAAAATTATTCCGAGAACATGGCGCGCATGGCGCAAGGGATCACCGGGGCCTCGTTCCTGCCGCTATGGGCGACCAAAAATTTCGCGCTCTTTCTCGGTTACGCGCTGATCATTCTCGGATCCGCGGTACTGCTCGGCATCAAACCGCGCTGCACGCTGTTTCTGACCGGCCTGGTCTATGTCGGCTTGTCCTTCGGCCTGATGGCCGTGCAGGAGAGCGAAGGCATCGCCTGGCTCGGGATTCACGTCGCGATCATCGCGGGAGCGCTCGTGCTGGCACGACACAACCGCTACTGCCTCTGGCCGGACAAACTCGACTGACCCGCCGCCATGTCCGATCCCAAGTCTTCCTTTCCGGCGATCACCCGTCGGGACTTTCTCTCCACCAGTGCCAAACTCGGCGCCGTGTTGCTCGCGTCGCCTTACATCGCCCGCTCTGCGTCGCTCGATGGCGGTTCGCGCACGCTGAATGTCGCGATTTTTGGCTGCGGCGAACAGGGCCGCGTGCTGCTCAACGCCGCGCTCAAGATTCCCGATCTCCGCTTCAAGGCCGTTTGCGACATCTGGCCGTACAATCGCACCTATGGCGAACGCCTGCTGAAGAAATTCGGCCACGACGCCAAGCCCTTTGAGGATTATCGCGAACTGCTTTCCAGCGTTCCCGATCTCGACGCGGTGCTCATCGCCACGCCGGACTTCATGCACGCGGAACACACCAATGCCGCGCTCAAGGCCGGCCATCACGTGTATTGCGAAAAGCTCATGTCCAATACGGTCGAGGGCGCCCGTTCGATGGTCCAAACAGCCCGTGAAACGAAGAAGCTCCTGCAGATCGGACACCAGCGCCGGAGCAATCCGCGTTATCTCCACGCCAAGAATCACCTTCTCACGGAGGCGCATTTGCTCGGACGCATCAACAATGCCAGCGGTCAATGGAACCGCGCCGTGACGGACGACCTGGGTTTCCCGGCGAGTCAGGCGTTATCCGAGGCGAAGCTGCAACAGTACGGCTACGCCAACATGCACGAATTCCGAAACTGGCGCTGGTTCAAACGCTACGCGGGCGGACCAATTTCCGACCTTGGCGCGCACCAGATCGATGTCTTCAACTGGTTCCTCGGCACCAATCCCCGCTCGATCATCGCGGGCGGCGGCGCCGACTACTACAAGACCCACGAGTGGTACGACAACGTCGTCGCCATCTATGAATTTCCGACGCCCTCAGGCATCGTGCGCAGCACCTACAGCGTGCTCACCACGACGAGCGCGGGCGGCGGCTACCATGAATATTTCATGGGCGACGAAGGCGCACTGAAGATGTCGGAAAACCCCAAGTACACGAAACTTTACCGCGAGGCGCGCGCCCCGGAATGGGATCAGTGGGTAACGAAGAATTTCGTCTCCCGTCCCGGCTCAGGCGAAGGCGCGCCGGCGCCGGTCAAACCCTGGGAAAAGCAGCGTCCGAAACTGGGCGGTCCTTCCAAAGCGTCGGTCGTCGACGTGCGTGAAACCGCGGAATTGTCGGCCTGGGATATTCCCGTGACACTCGACAAGGCGATCCACCAGCCGCATCTCGAAAACTTCTTCGGCGCGATCCGCGACGGCACGCCCCTCGCCTGCCCGGGCGAATCCGCCTTCGCGACCGCAGTCACTGTGTTGAAAGTCAACCAGGCCGTCGCCGCCCAAAAGATGCTCACATTTGAACCCGGCGACTTTGTAGCGTAGCTTAAAAACAGTTTCAGCAACCGCTGATCTTCGCTAATTGCCGCTAATCTCCTAACGATTTAACCACGGATTACACGGATGAACACAGATAAAATTGATGAGGCGATTCCGTAATCGGTTATCCGTGCCCATTTGTGAAATCCGTGGTTTCTCAGAATAATTAGTGATTATTAGTGTGGATTAGTGGTTAACCTCCTCCTCCAAATTTTCATGACCTTTAATAAAAAACTTTCCCTCCTTCTCACGCTTGCAGCGCTGCTCGCCGGCGCCCGTGCCGACGATGTTCCTTTGAAAATCGATCTGCCCAAGCCGCTCTTCGTGGGCACACCGCGCCCGGTTCAACTGGCAAATCTCGAAAAGCCCCGCACTGGCAAACGCCCGGACCTCATGGTTCCCGCCGGGACCGAGCTGCTGTCCAAAGGCAAAACCGTCACCGGCAGTGATTCGCTCCCGGTCGTGGGCGAACTTTCCTATGTGACCGACGGTGAAAAATCCGGCGCTGACGGCACGTACGTCGAGCTCGGACCCGGCGTGCAGTGGGTCCAGATCGATCTGGGCGCTCCCGCCAAATTGGCAGCAATCGTCGCCTGGCACTTTCATTCCCAAGCCCGGGCGTATCACGCCGTGGTCGTACAGGTCTCCGATGATGCCGACTTCAAGAAAGACGTGCACACGCTTTTCAACAACGACGATACCAACGCCGACGGCCTCGGCGCGGGCAAGGATCCCTCCTATATCGAAACGTTCGAGGGTCGCCTGATCGAGGCCAAGGGCGTGGTCGGGCGATATGTTCGCCTTTACAGCAACGGCAATACGTCCGACGAATTAAACCACTACGTCGAAGTCGAGGTTTACGGACAGCCCGCCAAGTAAGTCTGTCTCGGCGGACGCCATCGCCTCATGTCGTCCCCTTTTTTTCACCGGCTGGTTCTCGCGCTCATCGTGATCGCGGCGTTCTGGCTGCGCCTTCACGATTTGGATCGTCGGCCGATGCACGCCGACGAGGCCAACCAGGCCGTGAAGACCGGCGAGCTGTTGGAGCACGGTAACTACGCCTTCGATCCCCGCGATCATCACGGCCCGACGCTCTATTATGCCGCGCTCCCCATCGCCTGGCTTCGCG
>JBEHXD010000600.1:0-3719 GCA_048498875.1 Verrucomicrobiota bacterium | reverse complement strand
GTTAATGAGCGCAATCTTGCCCGTGAGTTTTTGACCGGGAAGCGATGATGAGGAAATGGAAACCTCCATGCCGGTTTTAACCTGCGGCAATTCCTCCTGGTAGAAATCGGCCCACACCCACACGCCAGTCAAATCGGCGACATCGACCAAATGGTCACCGGGCATGACGCGCCGGCCTTGATCGACACCAATCGTTTCGACCACGCCGCGAAACGGCGAGGTGAGCTGAAAGAAATCGGTGCCGGCCAGCGATTCGGCAATGGCGTCGATTTGTGCCTCCGTGAGGTTCCACCGGCTCAGGCGCTGGCGGGCGGAAGCGAGCAGCTTCTCGGCGTTTTCCTTTGTCGCCGTCGATCCATTCTTGTCCGCTCGGTCGCGCATCCGCAGGAGATCGAGAAATTCCTGCTGTGTTGCGACGAGATCGGGGCTGAAAATGTCCATCAATACCTGCCCCTTTTCAACGACCTCGCCGGGCGCGAATACTTTCAGATTTTGCACGTAGCCATCGACGCGCGCGACGTAATCCCAATGGCGCTGCTTATCCACGGCCACCGTGCCGACGGCGCGAATGGTGGATTGAAGCGGTCCGCGGGAAACTTTCGCATAGGTGACGCCGATGAGTTGCTGACGATCCAGCGGAATACTAAATTCACTCGGCTGGTCGGAGGGCATTTCGGATGCGGGCTTCGTGTCGCCGGACATCGCCGCCATTCCGCTGGCCGGATCGTGCTCGGCGTGATTGTGGCCCTTCTTCATCACCGCCGTGAGGTCCATCGAACAAATCGGGCACTTCGCGTTGGCATCGTGTGATTTCACCGACGGGTGCATCGAGCAGGTGTAGTAGTCCACGCCGTCGTCGCGTGCGGCCATCTTGTCGGCCTTGGAGCACGCAGATAGGAAGCCAATCACGACGGCGCTGAACACGAGGGCGGAGGACAGGAAAAGTGATTTGAGTTTCATTTGGATTCTCCGGGCATGTTCATGGGCTTCTCCGTCGGCTCCGCGCGGGTGAAGATGGAAAAATCAGCGATGCCGGTTCGCAGCGTGAGTTCAGCGCTCGTGCGCGACTGCATGGCGAGCGCCTGCGCCAGCATCAGCCGGTGATCGACCAGCATCCGGCGCGCATCGAGCACATCCTGGAGAAGACCGAGCGAGTTGGACCATGCCGTGCTCGCGCTGGAAAGAGTTTGCTCAGTCAACGGAATCAGCTCGTCGCGGTAGAGCAGCACTTGTCGGCGCGCTGCATCGAGCTCGACGATGAAGTGATGGAGTTCTTCGCGGATGGTCAGGGCGTAATCGGCCGCGTCGTGTTCGCTGGCGCGCACCTTCGCGCGATCGCGCCGGTAGTCGCTGTCGTAGCGGGCGGCGTTGAGCCACGGCAGTGTGAAATTCACCGTGACCATGCCCTCGCGAAATCCGGCGTCGCCGGTGTAGCTGCGGCCTTGGACACCAACGCCGATTTCCGGCCGGCGCTGCCCGCGAGTGACGCGCGACATTGCCTCGGCTTGAGCGGCCTCTTGATGGATGATTTTTAATTTCGGCTCCGCTTGTAATGCGGCGCTCACAAGTTCGTCGCTGTAAGGCAGCGGTGCTTGCACCGCTGGCAAAGTGACGACGGGCCACGCAGCGTGAAGATCGCGATTCAGCAGGCGGTTCACTTCCACCTGTTGATGCTCACGTTCGAGCCTGAGCGTTTTCAGGTGGTCCAGTGTCTTCGCCCGCTCCGTCTGAATTTTAAGCCATTCCACCTGACTCGCTTTGCCCACGCGGTAACGGTGATCGACCGCCGCGAGCGTTGCCTCCAGCCAGCCAAGGTCTTGTTCCGTCAAGTCGATGGTGCTGTCGTCCAGCGCGAGACCGGTGAGCGCGAGCTGCAAATCACGCCGCAGTTTTGCGGTCTCAAAAGCCACGGTCAGTTTTTCTCGCGCGGCATCGGCCGCAGCGGCCTCGCGTGCCAGCTTGGGCCGGTCGAAGAGCGGGAGCTTTTGCTCCACGCCGTAAATCACATTGCCCTCTTCGGACGATTTGAATCCGCGCGCCGTGGGCAGTGACAGACCGACGATGAACATCGGGTCTTCCCACGTGCGCACGCCATCGACCGCCGAAGCGGCGGAGTCGGCGCGCGCTCCCGCCGCCGCGATGGCAGGGCTGTGTTCGCGCGCTTCGACCAAAAGCTTATCCACGAAGCCAGGCGTGATCTCGACGGTCGGCTGGGGCGCGGCTGGGGACGCAACCTCAGCTCGCACCGCAACCGTGAGTGAACTCAGGACTATGCAGACAGTGGAAAAGCGTTTGAACATGGCGGCAGGAAACGGGGAAAGCAGGACGGGCCCGCGACCCACCGCTTACTTCGTTTTCTTCGGGCCGCCGCAGGTGAGCATGGCTTTGCCGAAATAGGGATTCTGCGTTTTACCTTTCGCCTGCACCCAATCGGAGTCGGCCATCGGGCAATACATCACGACCAAGTCTTTCTGTCCGGTCGCGAGCGGTTCGATGGCTACGCTCAACACTTTGAACGCACCGCGTGCCGCTTCGATCTTCGACGCCTTGGCAATGGCGTCGGCCTTGGCCGCAATATCCTTGTTGTCGCTCATGCTGGCGTGTTCGGCCAGAGCCGATGCCGCAGTCTTTGCCGCTGCCAGATCGTCCGCCGCCAACGCGGTGGAGACCTTGACGTAGGCCGAAAGCATTTCGGGCTTCATATCGCTTTTCATGTCCATTGCGTCGGCTGCCGCGAGGCGGGCAACGCCGAGAAGGAAACCGATTAAAAGCAGGGAACGGGAGAGGAGTGTCATGGGAGGAACAAGCTAATGGTTATGGTTGCGGCGGGTGATACGCCGATTCCCGCAGAAACCCTCATGATTTCTTAAAAAACACGGCCAAAGACTCCCGCAGCAGCGCCCGCGCCCGATAGAGCCGGGTTTCGACCGCCTTGGCCGAGCATCCGACGACTCCCGCAGCTTCGCTGAGCGACATGTCCTCGTATTCGCAGAGAAGCACCGCCGTCTTCAGGGGATCGGGCAGCGCCTCGACGGCTGAGCGCACCGCTTGAGCGGTCTCGGTCCGAAGTAAGTCCGAGTCAGGTGCCGCCCCGGATGTGTCCGCCATGCGGTCGCTGGCCGCCGCGAGGCCGGCTTCATCGAGCGGCATGGCCGGGCGGACCTTGCGGCGGCGAATGCCGTCGCGGCAGAGATTGAGCGCGATGGAGAAAAGCCAGGTCGAGAACTTCGCGCCGGAGCGGAATTTCGCGCGGTGCGAATAGACCCGGACAAATGTTTCCTGAGCGAGATCGAGCGCGTCCGCTTCATTGTTCAGGGAACGATAGATGAAACGGCGCAGCGGAATTTGCCACCGGTTCATCAACGCCGTGAGGGCGTGGTCATCGCCCGCTTGGAGACGAGCCATCAATTCACCGTCATCGGGAGATGTCTCTGAGTCGGTCACCGGGAAGCTGCGAACATCCCGGCTGGGTCACCTTCGATCAGTTGCATCTTGATCATCTCAAGATAGCGCGGGCCTTGCTCCGGCGACATGCACGCCGCCACGTCGTAGGCGTATTTCAGCATGGAGGCGTGGCATTCGCCCTGAACGCGCGCCTGCTCCGCGATGAGTGCGCTGGCCTCCAGCGACCACGTGGTCTGGCTCTTGAGCAGATCGGCGAGACGCCGATGCGCCGCCATGTAGCGCGAACAGTGATCGGCGCACACCGGGCTGTAGGC
>JBEHXD010000599.1:0-3738 GCA_048498875.1 Verrucomicrobiota bacterium | reverse complement strand
GTTACAAGGGAAAGCAGGTGCGGGATAACATTCACTCGCTCGACGTCGCCCGCTTCATGGCCGCTTTCGTGGAGTCCCCGCGCGCCGGTGAAGTGTACAATCTCGGCGGCGGCAAGGCCAACAGCACCTCGATCCTCGAGGCGTTTAAAATCGTGGAGAAATTCTCCGGGAAGGCCCAGGTCCACACCTACGTTGACCAAAATCGCGCCGGCGATCATATTTGTTATTATTCGGATTTGCGCAAAATGCGGTCGCACTATCCCAAGTGGGACATCACGCAGTCACTCGAGGAAACAATCCGCCAAATCGTGGAAGCGTGGAAAGTGCGCAATCGCGCCTGACCACACGGGCCACCGGAATTGGTTTCCACTCACACATCCGGCAAAGGGGAAAGGACGAACTCCAAATCCTTCCAATAGGTCCACCCGAACTCGTTACTGCCGACCCGGGCGTCCGAGATCTCAAATTCAATTTCCGCCCGCACCCCAGCCGGCAGTGCGAGGGCAAAGTTTTGGTCCCCACGATCCGCCGGCTGCAAATAAGGTTGCAGGAATCGGGTCAACATCCGGTGACGGGTTCCATCCTCCCCGCGCAGCCAGACGATAAATTCCGCTCCGGGGGTATGCGCGGATGCATCGCGGTAGGCCCCATCGAAAAATCCATAGCGTCCCCGCAGGGAAACCGCGTTGGCGGGAATCACCTGCCGGAAAACCGACGGGGCGTGCGCGAGGAGAGTGCGTCCGTCATTTTTAAATTCGGCGAATGCCTTCACCACCTGAATTGATTGCAGGGTCACTTCCATCCTCGGGTGTAAGGCATCGCGAAACCCCTGCTGGTCGGCGTCGGGCCGGAGGTGATAAATTTCGAAATTTTCATCATAGAGCAAATAGGGGCGCCCCGGCAGAAACTTGATCGCGCGAATCTGTCCGGACACATCGAAGGTTTTTTCCTTCCGATAATAATCGCCCAGCAACCGTGAGTCCCGCTGCCGGATTTTGTCCGCTTCAAACGGACGGAGCACCAGCCAGTCCGGTCGCAGCCGGAAAATCAGATCCGCCCACCCTGCGCGATCCGTTCGCTCCGGATGAAGCGCCAGGATTTTTCGGCGCGCATCGATCACTTCCGAGGATGAAAGTCCCGGATAGTCCAGCATCTTCAAACCGGAATAAAACCCGATGTAGCCGAGCGGCTCGAGAAACACCCGGTCGCGTCCCGGGTTCGCATGTTCGCGCAACCAGAGACCGATATTCCGCCGCTGACCCAATTCGATCAGCTGCTGCTGCCAGCGCAACTGGCAGGCCGCGCCGAGCGACAACAACAATCCGCCCAGGGGAATCCAGAGTGTCGCGATCAAACAACGGCGACGTACCGCGATAAAGTTCGCACCCGATTTCGTCTCCTTCCACGCCTCTGCTGCCTCCAGGGCCTGTCCCGTCAGAAATGCGATGGTCGCAAATCCCAGCAGGGTGATCGGGGGAAGATACCAGGGATAATGAAAACTCGCAAAATACATCAGATAGACGTGCCCGGCGGCAAACGCCAGCGACGTGACCCGGGCGCGCCATGTCGCGAAAGGGAAAAGCCAGACAAGTGCGATTGCGACCGCCAGCAAGCGTGACACCCCGACGGCCAGCAACGGCCAGCCCGATTTCTCGTCGTGGCCGTAGGGTGGCATGAAGGTCGACGCCAGTGAATATTCCGGACGGACCAATCTGCCTGGCAGGTCCATTATCCCGTCGATCAAACTGGATACATTGAGGGCGTGATGTTCCAGCCCCTTGGCGAGAATCGTATGTGGAATCGGGGTGCCATAATACCACCAGGCCCACAGGAACCACGGCAGGTAGCAGGCCGCGGCAATGGCCGCGGCAGCCATCAGCGTCTTAAGAAATTGCCGCCGCTCCGCCCCCTCGCCGGCTGGCCGCAGCCACAGCATGCCCAGCGACAGTGCGCCGATGTAAACGAAGGCGTCCGGACGGCTCCACATCAGCCCCGCCCAAGCCAGACCGAGATGAACGGCCGGCCGTTCGAGACGGGAAAAAAGCGCCAGCAGCGTCCACCCCAGGAAAAGCAGCAGGAATGCGGTTTCCATACCGTTGGTGCTGAAATCAACAATCTTGGCATCGGTGAGATAAAGTCCGACCAGAAGGAGCGCGGGATATTTTTCCCGGAAAACAGTCCGGGACATCGACCACAATAACACGGCTGTTCCGGCGTAAGCCCCGATGCTGAACACCCGGTATATCCACATCGCCACTACATCGGAACGATTGCCGGTCAGTACGCTGCAAAGCGCCGGAATCAGCACCCCAATTGGCGACGTAAAGGTATGAAGCCTTTCTCCGTCAGTGAACACCAGGCCGTGACCCGTCGCGAGGTTCCTGGCCGCGCGATAGGTGATGTAATAATCCTCCCAAACATGGTTCGTGTAAAGCGACCACGACCACCCAATCACGAGCGCAAGCAGAACAATTCGAACAAAAGGACGGGACGGAAAAACCATCGGTGCGTTCGACAGTTTTTCGTACCAAACCCGCTACTCTCTCCCTGGAAAAACGCCGCCTTCCCTTTCACTGATTTCGATCCCGCCCCGGCACGGTGGGGAAAAGAATGTTGCCAGCGAATAGTGGTTTGAACGCCTTCCGTTGTCGTTAAACGGGATGCGATGTCCTCTCTGCTTCATTCTTGGCGGTGCCGCGCTCCTCTTTCCCGCGATCGAGATTTCGGCACAAACGATTTCATCCGGTTCTAGTTACGTATTTTCGCACCTGACGGGCGGGCCGGGCGGGCCGGGAAGTACCGACGGGAAAGGGGCACAAGTACGATTCAACCGGCCCATTGGTGTGACGGCTGATGCGAGCGGCACCATCTACGTCGCAGATACGGGAAACTACACCATCCGAAAAATTACGCCTGACGGCACGGTGACCACACTGGCGGGCGCCGCCGGTCAGCGGGGTGGGTCCGATGGTTCGGGCTCGAGCGCGCGCTTTTATGATCCCAGCGACGTCGCGGTTGACGGCAACGGCAACGTTTATGTGGCCGCCGGGCTCAACCTCGTTATTCGCAAAATAACCCCGTCGGGTGTTGTCAGTACTTTTGCGGGGTCCATCGGGATGGAAGGTTCCAGCGACGGGTTGGGCACCGCTGCCCTCTTCAGCATTCCCGCAAACCTGGTAGTCGATCAATCCGGTAATCTCTACGTGGCGGATGGCGGCTCAAACTATACGATCAGGAAAATTACTCCGGCCGGGCTGGTAACCACCCTTGCTGGCTCACCGGGATCTCACTACCACAAAGATGGGATGGGGCCGGCGGCAACATTTGCCAATTTTTTCACTCTCACGATCGACCGGAACGGCACGCTTTACACCTTGGTTGAAAATACCACCACGGGCGGCGTCACCGTCAGAAAAATCTCATCCGACGGGACAGTCTCCACCCTCAACGGGACGACCGGTGATTATTCGGTGAGCCACTTTGGTGAAATTCTTCCTGCACTTGATCCCCACACGAATATACTGACTGTCGATAGCCTGGGGAATTTATATGCGGGGAATTCTTTCTACAGTACCCTGCAGAAAATAACTCCCACCGGCGTGGTGTCCAATTGGGCCGGAGCTCCGGTCGTATACACCGGGCGGCCCGGCGAGTATATTACCTACCCCGACTTAGTCCATGGAGTCAAAATCGCCAGTGACGGGGTTGGCAATCATGCCCGATTTCACAATCCCTTGG
>JBEHXD010000598.1:0-3741 GCA_048498875.1 Verrucomicrobiota bacterium | reverse complement strand
TCATCGTTTTCAACAAACGGGTGATCTCACCGCACTCGATCCGGTAATCTTTGCGATCCTCGCCGACTTTGTACCGCAGCAGCCGGCGACGCCTTTCACGGATCTTCCGGAAACCACACTGCTGATCGAGAATCTGGGCTTCGATTCACTCGCCATCACCGAAGTTGTTTTCTTCACCGAGGACCTGTTCAACATCACGATTTCCAACGAGGAAATAATCCAGGTGCGCACGCTGGGGGATTTGCGCAGTTTCATCCGCCGCAAGGTCGGTGAAAGTCCGGGTGCCTGAGGTTCGTCAATCACTGCATGCCGTCACTGCCCGTTATCACCGGTCTGGGATTTGTCACCAGCATCGGCCATGATCGCACTTCCGTTGTCCGCAGTCTCCGCGATCTTCGCCACGGATTCGAGCGCGTAGAATTTTTCCACAATCCCAAACTGCCGGTCAAGGTCGCCGGCACGGTCAAGGGGTTCTCGTTTCCGACTCCGAACTGGCGCGACTGGCGCTGGCCGGAGCAATTCACGGTCGATCGCGAACTGATCCGCGGGCTCGCCCCACATGGCGTCTACGCTGTCTGCGCAGTGGAACAGGCGCTGGCCGAGGCGGGGTTGACGCCCGCCCAACTCGGCGATGGCGCGACCGGACTGTTCTGCGCTTCGGCCGGTTCACCGTTTTTGCTCGGCAATTTCATCCAGCAAATGCAGGAGAGCCGGGGCGAACGCGGCAATCCCTTGGGAATCGTGTCGTCGATCGCCGGCACCTTGAATTTCAACCTCGCGGCACATTACGGCATCACGGGCGCGGTGTGTGGTTTTGTATCCGCGTGCGCCTCGTCCAGCCACGCCCTAGGTTATGCGATGGACGAGATCCGTCTCGGCCGCCAGCAGCGGATGCTCGTGATCGGGGCCGAGGATATGACCGACGAAAGCATCGTGCCGTTTTCCAGCCTGCGGGCGCTCTCCAACAATCCCGATCCGGATACCGCCTCGCGCCCCTTTGATCGCCGTCGCGACGGCTTTGTCGGCACCGGCGGCGCGGTCGCCATCGTGGTGGAAAATGCCGCGCTGGCCCGCGCCCGCGGAGCACGTATCCAGGCGGAACTGATCGGCTGGGGCCAGGCGGGTGATGGCCACAGTGTGGCAGCGTCGCATCCTGAAGGCGCCGGACTTCGCTCGGCCATGCAACGGACGCTCGCCGACGCCGCAATAGCTTCGGAAAAAATTTCCTACGTCAACGCCCACGCCACCTCGACCCCGGCGGGCGACCGGTCCGAAGCGCTGGCGTTAAAGGCGGTTTTTACCGCCAGCGGAGCGCATCCCAAGGTCAGCAGCACCAAGGCGCTGACCGGACACGGACTTTCCCTCGCGGGTGCGATGGAAGCGGCATTCTGCGCTCTGGCGATCGATGAAAAATTCATTCCCGGCGCGGCCCATCTCGAGGAACCGGATCCCATTTGTGAAGGCCTCAACCTGCCCCGTACTTCGCTCGATGAACCTCCCAGCCTTGTTCTCAACAATAGCAGTGGATTCGGCGGCAGCAACGTCTGTCATCTCCTCCGCCGCCCCGAGTAAGCCCGTTTGTGCGATTGTTGGGCACCAGAGCGCTTTCCTTGATTCTAACTTCTAAACCGCCTTTCCTGATTTCCATGGCTGATCCCCTCATCCTTCGACTCAAACAACTGATTGTCACGACGCTCAAGCTGAGTGACTTCAAACCGGAAGACATTCCGGACAGTGAGCCGTTGATTGGTTCGCCCAAACTGGGCCTCGATTCGATCGATGCCCTTGAACTCGTCCTGGCGATTGAAAAACAATTCGGGGTGAAGATCGGCAGCAGCGAGGAATCCCGCAAGGCCCTGGCGAATGTCCAGACGCTCGCCGCTTATATCCGCAGTCAAAAACCGGACGCTTGATTCCTTCCGGGTGGATGAATCCCTCCGTAGCCAGTCCGCTTCCCTCCGCACCTTCCCCCTTGCCGCCCCGTGAGCGCCGCCGCTGACCAACTCACCACCGGTATCCAGGCCTGCGATTGTCTCACTCCCCTGGGCGACGCCGCAGCCACCACGTCGGCCCTGCTCAACGGTACCGTCGGGCTTAAACTTTCCCCGGTGCTGGGACGCGATGGCGGCGACGCGGTGCCGCTCGCGCTGATGGGACCGATGGACGAATCCCTGCCGCCACGCTGGCTTGCTGATTTAAAACGACTCGCGAAAAAAATTCCCGCCGGCGACTGGGGTTCGGCTTCGGAACCGGTGATCGTCACCAGCAGCAACTTTGGCGTGGGCAGCCTGTACGCCTTCACCCGCGATCGCGACGCCCGCCACCTCGTTCACGGTCCGCCCTTTGCGAGCGTGGAATTGCTGCGCCGGGAATTCAACTGGGGGGAACATGTTCTTGTTTTCTCCCACGCCTGCGTCACCGCGCATCTGGGGCTCGCGCACGCGGCGCGAATGCTGCATGCCGGGTTTGCCCGTCGCGTGCTGGTGTTCTCGTACGATTTCGTCAGTCCGTTTGTCGCCGGCGGATTTCATAGCTTGAAAATTCTCAACGGCACGATGCCTGCGCCGTACGGCCAGAGGGAAATTGGCGCCATCGGACTCGGCGATGGGGCGGCGTTTGCCGTCCTCGACCGCGAAGCGAGTTCGTTCCAGCTGGCGGCGCACGCGCTGCACAACGAGATGTATCATTTCACCGGCAATCAGCCCGACGGGGCCGGGTTCGATGCCTGCGCCTCCGCGATCGCCGATGCCGCCCGGGGACGCCGCGTGTGGATCAAAGGCCACGGCACCGGCACGCTGGAGGCAGGACGTCTCGAAGCCGAAACCGTGGCGCGCCGATTTCCCGGAGCGCCTCTCACCGGTTGGAAAGGCAGCCTCGGTCACACACTCGGAAGCTGCGGACTCGTGGAACTCGCGATCGCCCTGAATGCGCTGCGGGAAGGGAAAATTCCCGGCACCGTCGGCACGGCCGGTCCCTGCTTTACGGAAACCGTCGCCTTGCAGCCTTTCGCCAGCGCCTCGTACGACGGGGCGATTCTGACCGCCAACGCTTTTGGCGGAGCCCACGCCGCACTCCTGCTCACCCATGACTGAGCGCTTCATCCACCACGTTCGCGTCGAACTGCCCCCGGCGGAGGAATTCGCGGTGGAGGCAAGAGTACGGCTGACGGAAAAATTTCCGCGCACCGCACTGCGCCGCATGACCCATCTCGGGCTGCTGCTCGGGTCCGCCCTGGACGGACTGCCGCTCGGCGAAGAGGACGCCGTGGTCTATGCCTCGACATTTGCCGAAACGCGCGCGCTTGAGGATTTTCTTGCCAGTTTTCCCGCAGCCAGCCCGTTGCTGTTTCAAACTTCCATTCACCCTGGCGGAATCCAGCAGGTGTTGATCGGACGACAAAAGCCGGTCGCACGCCTCTGGCCAATCGCCGGGCGCGATCGTCAGGTGGAGCAAGCCCTGATGACCTCACTCATGGAGCCCGCCGCGCAGATCGTATTAGTCGGAGGCGAAGAACGCGGGACGTGGTTGCTTGAGCAAAAAATGGCCTCCGCCACCGCCTTCGCTTTTGCGCTGATGCTCAACCAGGAATCCACCGGTGCACTCGGCCGGATCGCCTTCACTCCCGGCCGCGAACCGGCCGAAGCGACCGTGTCACTGGAACGATTCGCCCGGATTTTGGCAGCACGCGAACCCCTGTCCTGGCAGAGTGGTACGGGCCGATGGGCGCTCGAGTGGTCATGA